>CAMBWL010000109.1 GCA_945871625.1 Bifidobacterium breve | reverse complement strand
TGCATTCTGCAACTAAACCCTTCGGTGAAAGCATGATCGCTTCGTCATAACCGGCCTTGAGTGCTTCGACTTTTGCCAGTGACGAGTTGACATAGTTACCAACTGTTTTTGCAGCTGGTGGCATCGTGTTGTGATCGTGACGGGACCATGAAGAGATCTTCATCCGTACACCTTTATCGACCGCGTCATCGCCGAGATAGGCGCCCCATGGCCAACATGCGATCGCGACATCAACTTTGCATGGCAAAGTGTTTAATCCCATTTCTCCATATCCGTAATAAGCCAGTGGACGCACGTAACAAGATGGCAAGCCAGTTGACACAACTGTCTGCTTGACAGCATCGACAAGTTCTTCAACCGAATACGGCATATCCATACCCATGATTTGCGCACTGTTGTGCAAACGCTTGATGTGATCTGTTAGACGAAAAACCGCTGGACCATTTTTGGTTTCATATGCGCGGATGCCCTCGAAGACGCCAGTGCCGTAATGCAAAGTATGCGTCAGCACGTGCACCTTCGCGTCGTCCCAATTGACGAGCGAACCATTCATCCAAATTTTTGGCGTGGTTGTGATTGGCATTTAGTCTCCTGATTTTTTCTGAATTCAGTCTACGAGTGATGCTTTAAATATTCGCCTTGACGCGCCGTGCGATTTCGTCGCCAACTGCGACAGTTGAGCCAGAAACAGGCTCAACACAAGCATCTCGCAACGCTGTGGCGGATTTGACTTCACCAAGAAATTCGAGCATGTGCGCCGCCGACAAAATCGCCGCAATGGGGTTTGCCACGCCTTTACCCGCGATATCTGGAGCAGAACCATGAACCGGTTCGAACATCGACGGACCACTGCGAGTCGGATTCAAATTCGCCGAAGAAGCAACGCCGATGCCACCAGAAACCGCGCCGCCCAAATCGGTGAGAATGTCACCGAACAAGTTGTCGGTGACGATGACATCGTAACGATGCGGATCTTGTACAAAATAAATGCATGCGGCATCAACATGGTTGTATGCGGTCACAACATCGCTAAATTCGTTGGCCACACGATCGAATGTGCGTTGCCACAAGTCGCCAGCAAAAGTTAAAACATTCGTCTTATGCACCAGCGTCAAGTGTTTGCGACTGCGAGTTCGCGCAAGTTCGAACGCATAGCGCACACAGCGCTCTACGCCTTTGGCGGTGTTGACGCTGCCTTGTGTTGCGACTTCGTCTGGTGTGCCACGACGTGACACACCTCCTTCACCAACATATGGGCCCTCGGTGTTTTCGCGAATCACGACAAAGTCGTGGGGCTTGACATGTCCTGGCGCGGTGCCGACAAACGGTCGACGATTTATGTACAGGTCTAACTCGAAACGCATCTTCAGCAACAGACCACGTTCGATCACGCCAGGCGGCACACCAGGTGTGCCAACGGCGCCGAGCAATATGGCGTCAAACTTGCGCAACTCGGCAAGAGTCGCATCTGATAAAACTTCGCCGTCGCGCAAATATCGCGCGCCGCCCAGATCGTAATTAGTTATCGCAAGTTTTACGCCGGCTGCGTTGACAACTTTTAATGCCTCGGCCAAAACTTCGGGCCCAATGCCGTCGCCACCGATGACAGCCACGCGATGACCAGCCACAGAATTATTCGCCATTTCTTGACTTGTCGTTTGATTTTTGCGAAACCATGCCATTAATCGTACGGCGCAAACACACGTCAAAACCGACTAATAACTCGGCGCCTTCTAGGTAGCATTTTTGGGGTCATGATCCACAAGCTGTCGCGAAAAACCCATGAAAGATTGTGTCAAGAACATGCCGACCTGACTACTCGTGGTCGTATCGTCGCCGCCGAGAAAATCGCTCGCGCCCGTGAGCATGGCGACCTGAAAGAAAACGGTGACTATCACGCGGCAAAAGATGAGCACGGACACATGGAAGGTCGCATTCGTCAACTTGAATCAATTCTTGAAAATGTCGAGATTGTCGAACCATCAACAGATGGCACCGTTGGCGTTGGCATGGTCGTGAAGGTGCTTTATGACGGCGACGACGAGTCAATGGCCGAAAGTTATTTAATTGGACACATCGAAGAGATCAGCGATTCTTCGGTCATGAGCCCAACTTCTCCGCTTGGTTCGGCTTTGCTCGGCGCAAAACCCGGCGATGTCGTTGAATACGCCGCACCCAACGGCAAATTGAAAGTCAAAGTTTTAGAGACCCAACCGCAGTGACGACTGAATCGGTGGCACAGCTACCTGGTCTACCTCTAGGTTTTGAAGTCGAATTACCTGGTCGCGGAAAAACTTTTTACCGCGAGAAAAAAGGTCCTGCTGGTGCGCCGACCCTGATGTTGCTACACGGTTGGACAGCAACGGCTGACTTGAACTGGTTTACGTGCTTCGACGCGCTGAGCGAAAACTTCAATGTGGTGGCGCTCGACTTGCGTGGGCACGGTCGGGGTATTCGCACAAAGTCATCGTTCAAACTTGAAGACTGCGCCGACGATGTCGCCGCGCTCGCCGATGTGCTCGGCATTTCAACTTTTATTCCGGTCGGCTACTCAATGGGCGGCACGGTCGCACAATTGTTGTGGCAACGACACGAACAGCGCGTGCGCGGTGTCGTGCTCTGCAGCACAGCAAGTCATTTTGCGAAATCGCGCGAAGAAAAACTGAGCTTCTTCGGTCTGACTGGTCTTGCCGCGCTTTCAAGATTGACCTCGGCACAAGCCCGTACATGGCTGACCGACCAACTTTATTTGCAGCGCAAGTCGAACGGATTAGCACCGTGGGCAGTGCATCAGATCGCATCACACGATTGGCGTCATATTCTCGAGGCGGGCAGCGCGATTGGCAACTTCGACTCGCGCGAGTGGTTGCCAAAGTTTGACGAGCCGGCTGCCGTTGTAATCACCACCGAAGATGGCGTCGTTGCGCCAGAGCGACAAACTGAGCTGTATCGGCTGTTAAAAGATGTTGAAGTTTTCGAAGTGCACGGGGGCCACAACGCAGTGTTTGCAAAAAAAGAGATCTTTGTGCCGACGCTCGTTGAAGCGTGTATGTCGGTTTATTTTCGTTCGTCGCGCTGACGCGAGCTAGCGCGAGCTAACGCAAGCTAACGCAAGCTGTCGCTTTTATTCGACGGTTTCGCGACTGACGACGACTTTTGGGTCGCACCACAAATTGTTGACTGCATCAGCCAAACTGCCTCGCGCCGAACCGGCATCAGTGACTATGTCATCGGGCGTGTCGGCAAATCGCAACACCGACGCCACACCGTTGTCACAAACACTGACTACTAAACGCACTCGACGACGCTGCGGATGCTGACTTGGTGGCACCTCGCTCGAATCTTCGTGCTCGGGGCTTTCGTCGCGGTCGATCGGCGCAGCCCATCCGCAAGTTAGAACAACTGCGGCGTCAAACATGCGAGCAATCGCGCTGCTTGGTGCGTCGAGCAACTCGTAGACATCGCCGTGCTCGGCTAGAAAACTGATGCGCAATGCGCCGTTTTGATTTGAGCGCACGCCCTCGGGGTCGACGATGCTGACGCCATACAAACGGGCGCGCGGCAAGTCGAAGCCGTCGAGTGACGTGTGCAGGCTGGATTCAACGCAGGTGGCGAGGTCAATTGGTTCGAGTTGTTTTTGCATGTCCGAATGTGTGCCGTTCGCACAATCTCGGCTTGCCCGCTTGCACGGCTGTATAAACATGTTGAGTCGCCGAATTAAACAGGCAGAATAGAACGGTGAGTTCGCAACCAAAGACCCTGGCGCAAAAGATTTGGGATCGCCATGTGGTCAGTTCTGGAGCGAACCAGCCAGACCTTATATATATCGATCTACATCTCGTGCACGAAGTAACGAGCCCGCAGG
>CAMBWL010000108.1 GCA_945871625.1 Bifidobacterium breve | reverse complement strand
GTGATCGGTGGTCGGTCAATGGGTGGGCGAATGTGCAGCATGGCGATAGCCGACACTGGGAATGCACTTGAAGTTGCCGGTTTGGTGTGCGTTTGCTATCCGTTGCATCCACCCAAGCAGCCAGAAAAGTTGCGAAGTGAACATCTGCCAAGAATTTTGGCGCCGACACTATTTATAAGTGGCACGCGTGACGAGTTTGGCACGGTTGACGAACTGACTGCGGCAACTAGACCGATGAAGAACAAAAAACATGTTTGGGTCGATGGCGCGCGCCATGATTTGAAGAATCGCGATGCTGAAGTGGGTGAAATTATTGCGAGTTGGGTTGTTGCGCTATAACGGGCTTTGAGTCAACGACATCTTCTGGGTTGAGTTCTTCGAGTTCACGGTGCGCCGACTCGGGAAAAGTTGCATAAACCAAAATGCCGGCAACGATCGGTCCAAGTGAGAGCCAACTCATGACTGTGCTGTAACTGAGATCGCGGTTCAGCGCGTATCCCGCGCCAACTAGGCCAACGCTGCCGCCAATTAGTGAAGCCGTCATGATCACACTCGAGGCGAACGAGCGATGCAAAGTCGGGAACATTTCGCCGCGGTAGACGGCCATTGCTGGGTAGGCCAGACCCAAGCAGATGCCTCCTGAAACAGATGCGAGCCACATTGTCTGACCGCTGGTGCTGAAAGCTGCGGTCAGCAAGATCGTACCGAGCGGAAAAGTGACCGCTGACAACATGCGGCGTCCGCGAGCATCAGCGACGCGACCACCGATCAGCAAACCAATGGATGCCGGCGTGCCCGTGACAAGAGTGAAAGCAGTGACCATGGCTGCCGAATAATCGCGCACATCGCGCAAGTAGCGAACTTGAAATACCGATGATGCAGCGATGAAGATGTTGCCGAATATTGCGACCAGACTCTGCGTGGCCAAGCGCGTTTTGTCGATATGGGTCGCCGAATCAAGGTGTGTTTCTTTGCGCTCGGTGAATCGCGTCGTTTCTGGAAGTTTGCGCAACAAAATGATTGCAATAACGACCCACGCGAGCGAGATTGCATAGATATATCGCCACGAATCTGCACCAAGATCGGCGAGTGGCAATGCGGCAAGTGCGAAACCTGCACCAAAGCCCGCGGCAATTGCAAGCACGCTGATTGCCCATGCGCGTGATTCACGCGACATTTCTTCGGTGGCGACGATGCCGATCAAAATTGTCAGGACCAATGCGAGTGGTCGACCGAGTGTTTGTGTCGCGACCAAAATTGCGAAACTCGGCGCGAGACCACCGAGCGCAGTGATGATTGGCGCACCGAATGCACAAAAAATAATTAGTTGTCGGCGACCGATACGGTCGGCGAGAGCGGCGAGCGGAAGTGAAATGACGACGCCCCATCGGATGATTGCGGCGCCGATGCCTTGTCCTTGTTCGGAAATTGAGAAATCTTGTGCGGCATAGGCAACTGTTTGTGTGAATAATGTGTTGGCGTAAGTTGCGGGCACGCAGGCCAAAGCGAGAAGCCACAAAATAGTGCGTTGGCGCGCAGTCAAAGCGGGTGTTCGGGGTTTTCGGCTCACTGCGGGAGCATACTTAAATGCCATGAATAATCAGTCTCCACGCATCATTGTGCGCCGTTCAGGGCCGCTTTCGGGCAATGTTCAGGTGCCAGGGGCCAAGAACTCGGTGCTTAAGTTGATGGCGGCGAGTTTGTTGGCCGAAGGTGAATATGTGTTCACCAATGTGCCGGCGATCGCCGACGTTGACACGATGTCAGATTTGTTGACGGCACTTGGGGTGAAGAGCAAATGGCTCGGACCGCATGAACTTTCGTTGACTAATTCTGGGAATATCTCGACTGAAGCACCGTTCGAAAACGTGGACAAGATTCGTGCCAGCATCAACGTGCTCGGGCCGTTGTTAACTCATTATGGTCAGGCGCTGATCAACTGGCCTGGCGGTGACGACTTCGGTGGGCGGCCGATTGATTTGCACATCAGTGGCCTAGAAAAAATGGGTGCGACGATCGAGCAAAATCTTTTGAACATCAACGCGTATGCCAAAGAATTGCGCGGTGCCGAGATTGAACTTTCGTTTGCCAGTGTCGGCGCCACAGAAAATATTTTGACCGCGGCGATTTATGCCAAGGGCACGACGGTGATTGACAACGCGGCGCGCGAGCCAGAGATTGGCGACTTGTGCAACATGCTCGTGGCGATGGGTGCGCAAATTGAGGGCATTGGCACTTCGCGCTTGATGATCCATGGTTCAAAAAAAGGTTCGTTGCGGGGTGTGCGCCACGCGGTGATCAATGATCGCGTGCAGGCAGCGACCTACATTGCAGCTGTGGCGATTGCTGGTGGCGATGTGCAGGTGCGTGGTGCTCGCCCCGAACATATGGAGATGGTGATCAATAAATATACGCAGATGGGCGTATCGATCTATCCGCAGCGGGATGGTTTGCGCGTGACGGCGCCCGAGCGACTTTCGGCGACTGATTTTGCGACGCTGCCTTACCCCGGTATCGCGACCGACTACAAACCTCTGCTCGTGGCGATGAACTCTGTTTCTAGCGGCGTTGGCATCGTCACTGAAAATTTGTTTCCTGGTCGGTTCAGATATATCGAAGAGTTGTGCAAACTTGGCGCCGACATTCGAATTGACGGACATCATGCCGTGATTAAAGGTGTCGATCATCTGATTGGCACTGCGGTGACTGCGCCGGATATTCGCGCTGGGGCTGCGCTAGTCGTGGCCGGTTTGGCGGCGCACGGTGAAACTGTGATCAGTGAAATTCACCACATTGACCGTGGCTATGACGACTTAGTCGGACGACTCAGTGGTCTTGGTGCTGACGTGACTCGGGTTTGACTCGCGTTTGACTCGTCGTGTTGCCCGCCATAACACCCCGATTATCACGAGAATTGGTCCAACGACCAAGAGAATTTCATCCCAACCACCTTGGTGAGCAAGCACCCTCGTATCGTAGAGGTTTCAGGAATCAAAACTAGGCAGGCTGATTAAGTGTCAATTCGTACACAAGTTGAAGAAACAATCGAGGTGATTCGCCCGGCCTTGCAGGCTGACGGTGGCGACATTATTTTGCGCGAAGTCGATGAAGTGACCGGCATCGTCAGCGTGACGCTCACTGGTGCGTGCGGCACATGCCCCGCGTCGGATCAAACTCTGAAAGCGGGCATCGAGCGAATTATGCGCGACCGAATTGACGGTATCACTGAGGTCGTCGCGGTCTAAATGAACTCGCGTTCAACCGACACTGCAGAATTATTTAAGGATGCTTGCGCCGGTGATCGCGCGGCCCTCGCACGATTGCTTTCGCTGATCGAGCGTGGCGGTGACGACGCGCGAAATATTGGACGGTTGGTTTATCCAAAAGTTGGTGAGGGTTATATTGTTGGCATCACTGGCGCGCCGGGTGCAGGCAAGAGCACGCTGACTTCATCTTTGATCAGTCACTTGCGTTCGAAGTCGCAAGAAGTTTCGGTGTTGGCGATCGACCCGTCGTCACCGTTTACGGGTGGCGCAATTTTGGGTGATCGAATTCGGATGCAAAGTCACGCCACTGATGCGGGAGTATTTATTCGCAGTATGGCGACGCGTGGTCACCTGGGTGGTTTGAGTTTGGCGACGAGCGAAGCGGTTCGGTTGCTGGACGCAGTTGGTTCGCCGTGCACTTTGGTCGAGACGGTTGGTGTGGGTCAGGTTGAAGTTGAGATCGCGCGCAATGCAGACACTGTTGTCGTTGTCGTCAACCCGGGTTGGGGCGACTCGGTGCAAGCCAACAAAGCAGGATTGCTCGAAATCGCCGATGTGTTTGTGATCAACAAGGCTGACCGACCAGGGGTAGATCAAACCCAGCGCGATCTCGAACAGATGCTTGAACTTTCAGATCTCGCCTCAGTCGC
>CAMBWL010000107.1 GCA_945871625.1 Bifidobacterium breve | reverse complement strand
TTGCCGACAAAGCGCCTTGGTGAGCCACAAGACATTGCCAACTTGGCGTTGTTTTTGTGTTCTGATTTGGCGTCGTGGATAACCGGTGAGACTTATGTGATTGATGGCGGCGCCGGAGTCCGCTCGGGTGCGATGTAGATTTTTGCCGCGCGTAAAAAAACGGGACTCAATATTATTAGTGCAATTAGAAGCACCAAGCCTGAAGCAAAATAAGTCGCACGCAAACCGAATGTGAATGCGATTTGACCACCAATTAGTGCACCAACTGCAGTGCTGCCAGTGCCGATAAATCTATAAACGCTGTTTACGCGACCAAATAAATCTGTCGGTATCAACCGTTGGCGCATGCTCACCGTGATTATGTTCCAGGTTGTGCCAGCGATTGCCATGACTACGCCGCTTACTGCAACAGCCCAAATCTTTGGAAACAGACCGGGGACCACATCCGACAAACCAAAAACGACATAAGAGAGAATTATCGCCTTGGTCGCACCGAGTTTTTTGCTGACGACTTCACCGATCAAGCCACCCAAAATCGAGCCAATCGAAATCGCGGCAAGCAAAAGACCGAAGCCACTTGCGCCTAACCCAAGTTCGTCTCGAGCGAATTTTACGAACACTGCCTGGGCGAACATTCCACACATATTTGCCACTCCGAGCATGATCGCAAGCGTGCGCAGCAGGTCATGGTTCCAAAGCCAATTCAGACCCTGTTTTAAATCAGTCATGAAAGAGTTCGTTGAGGCAGAGACCTGCTGCTTTTTCTTAATTCGAATCGAGCGAATCAATAATGCGGTCACAATGAGTGCAGCAGCATTGACACCAAATGGCGCACCGATGGCGATGACAAAAATCCATGCACCAAAAGGCAAACCAATAAAACCGTTGCTGATGACCTGGGCGATGTAGAGCCTGCTGTTGGCAACCTCTAACGAATCTTCGTCAACTATTGCCGGAAGAATTGCCTGCGAGCTCATGTCAAAGAACAACTCACACACCCCGGCAATCGCCATCGCGGCGATCAACAAATATATGTTCAACCAATCGCTTGCGGCGCCAATTGCGATAAGGCCGAAAACGACCCCACGTGCGAGATTTGCGCGGTACATAATCTTCTGTCGATCATGTCGATCTAAATAGACGCCAGCGGGCAGCGAGAGTACAAGCCACGGCAACAGTGCTGCGAAACTTACGGCGGCAATCAGGCGAGTGTCGTCAGTTAGTGAAAGCGCAAGAAGTGGGCCGGCGGCGGCGACTATTCCGTCACCCAGGTTTGAAATTGTGGATGACGAGAAAAGCCGCCAATAAGATCTGGGCAATCGATGAGAACGTCTTTCGCTCATTTGATTAGACAGTTTTCAACTTCAGCAACTCTGAGACTTGCACCTTGCCGAGTGTCGAACGGGGAATTTGGTCGACGATAAATATTTTGTTTGGTGCGCAATAGTCAGGCAGAGATTGTTTTACATGTCTGCGCACGTCATCAAGATTAAGACGAACTTTTGGGTCTGCCAGCACAATCCACGCGCTGACCATAGAACCCCACTTTTCATCGGTTAAACCCCGTACGACGCAGTCAGCGACACCACCAATAGTGGTGATCGAATTTTCAACCGTTCTGGGCCAAACTTTGTAGCCGCCTGTGTTGATCAGTTCATCGCGTCGACCCTGCACCGACAACCGTCTATCGGTGATCTCACCAAGATCTCCCGTCGGCAACCATCCGTCTTTCGTCGTCGGGTTGGTGCCATCTCGATAGCAACGCAATAAAGTTCGACTTCTGATCAGAATTTCTGAGTCGTCGGTGATTCGAACCTCAACACCGTCAAGCGGTACGCCGTCATAGACGACACCGCCCATAGTTTCGGTCAATCCATAAGTCGAAATGGCGTTGCTCGGCAATTCGCCAGGTGCTTGCGCCCCGCCGATCAACACCGTTCTAAATTTAGATATGTCGACGGACTGCAAGACAGTTGGCACCAGCGATGTCATCGTCGCGCCTTTGGCGAGGGCGGCTAAAAAAGTTTTTTGATCTGCTCGGCTACTGACGGTCAGGCTCGATTTGAAATGAAGTGCTCGAAGTACGACCGAGAGTCCACCCACATGGGCAAGTGAGAGACATGCCAGCCAATGATCGTGGCTCGAGCAGTTCAGTCGTCCACCAGTTGCCAAAATGGCGGCCTCAATTGAGCCACGAGTATGGACGACTCCTTTGGGCTCACCAGTCGAACCAGAAGTCGCAATGACTAGTGCGTCACCTTGTTCGACTGGTACACCGCCAGAAAGGTTGGTTCTTAAGTTGTCTCCTTCAATTACCGCCGATGCGCTGAATTGTTCGACTAATTTTCGCCGCGCATGTTGGGGCAAGCGTTGGTCAATTGGCAGTGCTGCGTCGCCAGAATCCCAAATCGATTTAAGGGCACTAACAAAATCTTGGCTCGCAGGCATGTCAAGTGCAACGAGCGAATTCATCATTTCAGCGTAGATGTTTTGTTGTTAAGTTAGAGCCGTGCAAGAGTCACTCACTTTGTGGATCAAGGGTGCGCGACCAAAGACACTGCCCGCAGCAATTGCACCGGTGCTTGTCGGTACGGCGTGCGTTTCGCTCGAAAAATCTATTGATCGCGAATGGATCAACAGTTTGTTGGCCCTCGTGGTTAGTTTGGCGCTTCAAGTCGCGGTCAACTACGCCAATGATTATTCAGACGGAGTACGAGGCACAGATCAAAAGCGTGTTGGACCGTTGCGGTTGGTGGGCTCGGGCTCGAAATCTGCAGCATCTGTCAAACGAGCGGCATTTATCGCCTTCGGTGTGGCGGCGATCTTCGGGCTGATTCTTGCGGTGACGACGACATTGTGGTTGTTGGTAATTGGTGTGATGTGCCTCGCAGCGGGTTGGTTTTATACGGGCGGTAAAAACCCGTATGGCTATATCGGCCTCGGTGAAGTGTTCGTATTTGTGTTCTTCGGCGTAGTCGCCACCGTCGGCACGACTTTTGTCGTGATTCAAAAAATTACATTCGTAAGTTTTTTGTCATCTGTCGTTGTTGGATGTTTGGCGTGCGCGCTTTTGGCCGTCAATAACTTGCGCGACATTGCTGGTGACACAGTTTCAAGCAAACGCACCTTGGCAGTGCGACTTGGCGATAAACATGCACGAAATTTTTATGTATTGCTATTCGTCGTTGCCGCAATTGCGACAATCGTGTTGTCGTTTAGTCATGTTCATGTTTTGCTCGGTTTAGTCGGACTTGCCACGGCAATCTTGCCGATTCGCAAAGTTCGAAGCGGGGCGGTTGGCGCAGATTTAATTATTGTTTTGGGCATGACGGGTCGAACACAAATTGCCGTCGCTGTGATGCTGAGTTTCGGCCTAGTGATTGCCGGTCGATGACACGAATTCTTGTAAGACATCGGCGAAGTGTTTGGGTTGCTCGATATGTGGCGTGTGTCCTGAGTGTTGAATAATTTTTAGTGTCGCGTTTTCGCCGATCGTGGCGGCGATGCGATTGGCGATCTTGACATACTTCACGTCATTTGCGCCCGCCACGACCAGTACTGGCATTTTAAGATTTTGCAGCCTTGACCAAGTCGGCTGTTGACGACCTGCACCACACAGACGCAAACTCGAACTCAAACCGATCGGTGTATTCTTCAGACGAATCGATTTTTGGTCAGTCACCGCGGTCAATCCGCTAAACAAGGGTTGCTGCAGCCACTCATCAATAAATTTTGGCACACCAATTTGCTCTATCCGTCTGGCAAGTTCTTCGTCACTTCGAATTCGCGCCATCCGAATTTCCTTGTCTTCGATTCCCGCACTGGTGCTGACGAGAACTAGTCGTTGAACCTTGTCTGGTTCGGCAAGGGCTGCTGTCAGACAGAACCTGCCACCCATTGAGTAACCGACGTAAGTTGCATCGCCACCGACCTCGAGGATCGCTTTTGCACCTGACTC
>CAMBWL010000106.1 GCA_945871625.1 Bifidobacterium breve | reverse complement strand
CTGGCCGTTAGTACGCGCGATGCACCTACCGATGTCGTCAAGCACACTGAGCATCGTCGTTGCCGAGAGCCAAATCGTGCCGGGAGCCCACGCGTGCTCATTTGATTTCGTGTATGAGAGCGTCGGCAAAAGCCAAACATCAAGACTCTCACCTACCCGAGCGACTGTGGCTTCGGCAACAGCAGTCGCAACGACCTCGTCAGTATTCAACGGTAAATGTGGACCATGCTGCTCGATCGCGCCTAGAGGTTGCACGAAGATCGATCTTGATGTGACTTTGCTTACTACATCGGGTCCGCGCAGATCGCCGAGGCGACGAATCGAATTTGACATGACAAATACCCTATCTAGGTGGCAATATAGAGCATGCCAGTTGTGGATTTATCAAAGCGATTTGATTCGATCATCGTTGGTGGTGGACATAACGGCCTTGTTTGTGCGGCGTATCTTGCCAAGGCTGGTCAGCGAGTCTTGGTCATCGAAGCTCGAAACGAAGTTGGTGGCACAGCCTCAAGCGAAATCTTCTCGGGCGTAACGGTCAATATCTGTAATTGCGATCACCTGACTTTTCGCACCACCGGCGTCAGCGAAGACCTCGATCTTGCCAAGCACGGACTCGAATATCTGGATGTCGACCCGACGCAACTCGCGACTTCGTGGACCGACCGCAGAATCTGGCCGCACTTTCGCGACCCAAGCCGAATGCTCGATGTAATCGATCACTTTTTCAAAGATGAAGCTGACGGCTACCGCAATTATCTTCGCGATGCCCTGCCGATCGCCGAAATGATCATTGATGCCGCTAGCCAGCCACCAACGCGACGCTCGTTGATCAGCAAAGTGATTGCGCGTCGCGGCAAAGGTGTAACCACTATGTTGCGCTGGAGCCGAATGTCATCGGCACAAGTTTTGCGAAAGTACTTTAAGTCTGAACTCTTAATCGGGCCTGCTCTCGTAACCGGCCCGACCGTTTGGGGTATCTCACCACACACACCAGGCACAGGTCTTGCTGCTCTGACTTATGCGATGCGACATGTTTCAAAAGTTGGTCGACCAATCGGCGGCAGTGGCATGGTGCCGATTTCGTTGCGCCGAAGCATCGAATCAAATTCGGGCGTCGTGATGACAAATACAAAAGTTGCACAAATTCTTTGTGAAGGTCCGCAGGTTCGCGGTGTCGCCCTAAGCGATGGCACCGAAGTCTTCGCCGACTGCGTGGTCTCGGCATGCAACCCACATGACACTTTTTTGAAATGGCTGAAGAATCCGCCAGCGAGTGCAAAACCGATGATCGAAAAATGGCGGGCAACACCTCACTACGAAGGTTACGAATCAAAAATCGACGCTCGCATAACGGCTCTGCCGCAATATCAAAATCTCGACACAAAACTATTTGCGGATCTAGGCGTCGACCCTTTGGCTGCGACCTTGATTGTGTCGCCGTCAACAGCAGATCTTCATCGCGGCTTCGAGATGATTTCCCAAGGCAAAATTCTGGATGAGCCAGCGATGCTCGTAAATTTGCCATCAGTTTTAGATCCTTCGATGACAAACGCGACAGATCATGTTTTCAGTCTTGAGGCGATTTTTACGCCGTTTTCGTTCAAAGGCGGCTGGACAACCAAAACTGAACCACATCGTTGGCTCGAGAAATATTCGCAGCTGGTCGAGCCAGGTTTTATGAACTCGATCGCTGACTGGCGATGTGTGACACCAGCGCATTACGAATCAGAGTTCTTTTTGCCTAAGGGCCACGCCACAAGTTTTAGTGGCGGTCCATTGGCTGCGCTTCTTAACTCGCAACCCGAATTAACGCGATACCGCACACCAATTAAGGGGTTGTTCTTGACTGGCGCCGCGACGTTTCCTGGTGCGGGCGTTTGGGGTGCCAGCGGCAAGAACGCCGCTTTAACTATTTTGAAGCAATAGCCAAAAAATCAGGCGTCGCGAACATTGAAGGCCCGTTTTGCCACGGGCTCTTTGTCGCTCCACGGAAAGTTGATCCATTCGTCGGTCATCTTCCAGACATATTCACACTTGACGATCGAATGCGGCTTTTCGTAAAGCACTGCGATGCGCGATTCTTTAACTTGACCATGACAGAAATCATTGACGAGCTTTAAAGTGTGGCCCGTGTCGGCGACATCGTCAACAATCAAAATTCGCGAATCTTTGAGATCAATCAAGTTCGGAACCGGGGGCAACACGATCGGTATCGGCAAACGCTCGTCAACGCCCGTATAGAACTCGACATTCAGCGTGTAGGTGTTTTTAACCGAAAGCGCATACCCGAGAGCACCTGCGGCCATCAAACCACCACGGGCAATCGCCAAAATGATGTCAGGTTCGTAACCATTATTAGCCACCTTGATGGCCAGTTCACGACTTGCAACACCGAATGACTCCCATGTCATAATTTCGCGTGATTGTGTCAAAACCAATACTCCTTCAGATGTAAAAAACGATTATAGAACACCATCGTGCTCAACGACGACATACGACGCATATTACGACGAAAAATATCTGGTTTACGAAAGGTAAAACGACTTCAACGCTTCGAAATATCCTGGCCAACTTTTGCTCACTACTTCGGGGCTGGACACGACCACACCGCTCACATCGCGCTGGATCAACGCAAAAGCCATCGCCAATCGATGGTCGTGGTGCGTCTCGAGCGTGGCGCCATGCAGCGTCGCTGGCTTAATCACCATGCCATCTTGAGTTTCACTAATGTTCGCACCCAATTTGCGCAACTCGCCGCAAAGATCACTGATTCGGTCACTCTCTTTGCCCCGGATAAAACCCACTCCGCTGATCTCAGTCGGCGAATTGGCGAACATCGCCACGACTGCCAGAGTCGGCACACAATCGCTGATTTGTGACATGTCGACTCGAATACCACGCAGTGGCTCGGTTTTTTCACGTCGAATCTGCAGCCCTTCAACGACCTCTGCGACTTTGCAACCCATGCGTGCCAACAGGTCGATGAACTCGACATCGCCTTGCAAACTATTGCGTGAAAGACTTTTTATCGTTGCTGACCCACCACTGATTGCCACGGCACCCAACGGATAACTTGCAGCCGAGGCGTCTGGCTCGACGCTGTAAACCGACCCCCGATATTCACTCGGGCTAATCCAAATCTGTTTGCCGGAGAAATCTGTTTGTACCCCGAAAGCTCGCATCACACCAACGGTCATTTCGATGTATCCACGCGAGACGATCTGATCGCCGAGAAGTATTTCCAAACCCGAAGGCAAATAAGGCGCAATCATCATCAATGCACTCGTGAACTGACTCGACAGGCTGGCATCTGACGAAATTTTTGCCTGCCAACTCTGACCACGCGAAACCTTGACCGGTAGGCAGCCATCGTCACCGAGTGATTCGACAGACGCACCCAAGGCTCGCAACGCAGAATGCAACTCAAGCATCGGTCTTTTACGCAGCGACTCTTGGCCGTCAATCACCGAACTTCCGGCTCGCAAACTGCACAGCGCCGTCAAAAATCGCGATGTCGTGCCAGCCAGTCGCGCATCAAGATGCAACTCGCTTACGTTTTCGAGATTCAGCCTGCCCGCCACTTTCACGCTGCCACCATCTCGCTCGATACCAACACCCAAAATTCGCAGTGCGTCGATCATCGCCTCGGTGTCGTCGCCAGGCGCACAATTCGAAATTACAGATTCAGATTTCGCAAGCGCCGCACACACGAGTGCCCGATTTGTGATCGACTTAGAGCCAGGAACTAAAACTAAATTGCCGTCACCCAGCGTTGTCATGCCACGGTCTGAATACTCGGACGAAACTTACGCGCCATCAGACCCCCGCGAAACATCTCGGCACTCGCCTTGTCAATGATCAACACGAGTATTCCGCGGTCGCCTTCAACAGAGTGCGACACTTCGAAGTTCGCAATATTTACGCCCAAGTCTGCAGCCAATGTAAAAATCTCGGCGGC
>CAMBWL010000105.1 GCA_945871625.1 Bifidobacterium breve | reverse complement strand
CGACTCTATGAGTGCAGGGTTAGTGCTTGTTGACGATTTGCAAGAAACCAGTTCACGGGTTCGTGCAGACCATGTTCAAAGTCAGTAGAGGCGTGCCAGCCCAGTTCACGCTCGGCGCGTGACGCGTCAACACGGCGTCTCGGTTGGCCATCCGGGCGCGACGAGTCCCAAACTAGTTCGCCCGAAAAACCAACAATGCGGGCGATCGTTTCGGCTGTTTCACGAATTGTGATTTCACGATTGTTGCCCAAGTTGAGCGGCTCGGTTGAGTCGTGTAGTTCGCTCGCCAGCAATATCGCTCGTGCGGCGTCTTTGACGTACAAATAGTCACGGCTGGCCGAACCCGTGCCCCAAACAACGATCTTGTCTAGTTTTTGTTCTTTGGCTTCGACACATTTTTTAATCAGTGCAGGTATGACGTGCGAAACATCAGGATGAAACTTGTCTCCTGGCCCAAATAAATTGGTCGGAATCAAAAAGGCAAATTTCTGCCCATATTGTTGCGCGTTGACCTGGGCGTGCACCAACAGTGCTTTCTTGGCGATGCCGTACGGTGCATTTGTCTCTTCGGGGTAGCCGTCCCAGATTGATTCTTCGCGAAATGGAACAGGCGTGAACTTTGGGTAACTGCAGACGGTGCCGAGCAGAACTGTCTTTTCAATTCCGGCAACTCTCGCGGCTTCAATCGTGTGGGTACCCATCATCAAGTTGTCGAGGTACAACGGGGCAGCTGCAACTTGGTTGTAGCCGATACCTCCGACACGAGCTGCCAAGTGCACGACATGACTAGGTTTGTGTTTCTTAAATAGTTCGAGCGCAACTCCCGGCACCGTGAGGTCTGCTTGCTTGTGAGTTGGGGCGACAACTGTTGCGCCGGCTGCCAAAAATGCTTCGACAACGTTGCGGCCAAGAAATCCACTGCCACCCGTAACTAGAACTGTGCGATTTTTCCAAAATGTTGGTGAGGAAGTTTTTGTGCTCATATTGCTATCCACATCGTACGACCCACAGCCCGTTGTGTTTAGCCGCAAGGGCTTAACGCCAAATATCAAGCCGACACGGCAGAATAGAAGTAATGCGTGTGGCCTACTCTTTGGAACAGTGCTGGCATCGAGTGCCCGGGGGCACTGCGACCGCGGCGATTGAAGTAGCGCGAGTGCTGCCAAGTTTGCGGCGTGACATCGAACTTGTCGGTTTTGCGGGTCGCCATAAGACGACACCACAAGGGGCATTTCAGCCGCCGATCAAAGTGCAACAACTTTTTTTGAGCGGAGCAGCGCTCTATGAAATGTCAATGCGGTTCGGATTTCCAAGAGCAGAGAGCGCGACTGGCAAAGTCGACTTGGTCCATTGCACGTCAATAATTCCGTTTGCAACGAATGCGAAGATGGTCGCAACCATTCATGATCTCGCATTTTTGAAGTATCCGCAATTTTTCAGCCGTCGGGGCAATTCGGTATTTCGGCGCAGTCTGCAGATTTTATTGAAGCACGCCGATGTCTTGCTTTGCTCTTCGCAATCGACCTTAGAGGATTGCCGAGAATTTGGTTTTTCTAGTGATCGACTACGCCATGTTCCTCTAGGAGTAGTCGCGCCGATGGTGATGACTACTCGTGATCAAATCAAGACCCGCTATCAGTTGCCGGACAATTATCTGCTGTTTGTCGGCACGCTGGAGCCACGCAAAAATTTGCCGAGATTAATCTCCGCACTTGAAACCTTGGATGATTCGGTGCCAGATCTGGTTGTAGTTGGCGCCAACGGTTGGGGTGACGTGCTCGATGCGAAAGAAGTTTCAAACTCAGTGAAAGCTCGGGTGCACTTTACGGGGTTTGTTCAACCCGGCGATCTTGGGGCAATTTATGAGTGTGCTGAGGTGCTTTGTTACCCGTCGCTGATGGAGGGTTTCGGTTTGCCAATTCTTGAGGCGATGAGCCATGGCACCCCCGTTGTGACGAGCAGGGGTTCATCGACGCAAGAAGTCGCCGGCAACGCCGCAGTTTTGGTTGATCCATTAGACATTCAAAGCATCGCCTCAGGTGTCATGCAGGCAATTGCCCAAAAATCTGAACTGTCAGAACTTGGCCGCAAGCGGGCAAGTGAAATGACATGGCAAGCCACGGCACGAAAGACCGCCGAAGTTTACGATCAGGTCGTGTCGTGACTCTGAGAGTTGGTGTGAATCTGTTGTGGTTGCGTGCGGGTCAGGTGGGCGGCTCACAAGAATATTTGATTCGACAACTTACAGGCCTGAGCCAATGCAATCGTGGCGAATTCGACGTCACCCTTTTCGTGCAACCAAACTTTGCAACTAATCATTCCCAACTTGCCACGATCTACAAATTTGTGGAGGCACCAAAGCATGGTGGCGTGCGTGTGCTGAGAATTTTGCTTGAACAAACTTGGTTAGCGTTCAAAACCCGGAAGTTTGATCTGTTACATCATGGCGGGGGCACGATGCCTCGTTTTGGTGGTCGACGAACCATGCTCACGATTCACGACGTGCAGTATTTGTCGTTTCCAGAAAATTTCAGTCGTGCTCGGCTTGTGTATCTGAGCAAGATTGTTCCGCGTTCATTAAATCGAGCATCAATTATCACCACGCCAAGCCAGTATGTGCGCGACCGCCTCGTGGCAAAGTTCAACCTGTCGCCAGACAAGGTTCGAGTTGTGCGTCATGGCATTGATGATCAATTGGGCAAATCGGCGACTAGCGAGAGCGAGTTGCGCAGCAGGCTGAGGCTTCAAAACAAAGATGTGATTTTTTTGCCCGCAGTCACGCATCCGCATAAAAACCACAAATTTTTGCTTCAACTTATGAAAACTTATTGGACGGATGAAAATTTGGTTTTGGTTTGTGCTGGTGGCAAGGGTCGCGGTGAGAATGATTTCATGCGAGAAGTCCGACGCCTCAATCTGGACGATCGAGTATTCCGCCTTGATCGGGTCGTCGACGAGGATCGCGATGGTTTAATGCGACTATCCAAGGCGCTGGTGTTTCCAAGTTTGTATGAAGGCTTTGGTGCGCCGGTGATTGAAGCAATGCAACTCGAAACACCGGTTGTCGCCAGTGACTGCGCTGCGTTGCCTGAAGTGGTCGGAGATGCTGGTCTGGTCTTGCCACTTGAGCTTGATCAATGGGCGAGCGCCCTTGAGATTGTTGCATCTTCGCGTCAAGCTCTGATCTCGTCGGGTAAAGCGCGTGCTGGTCAATTTTCAATTGCAAAATCGGGCCAAGATTTATTTGACGCCTACAAGGCGGCACTGTCATGAGTGCCAGCCCAGAAAAATTGTCATTTATCGTTCTTTGTCCGCATTTTGAGCCAGACATGGCCCCCACTGGAGTGGTGATGACCAGAATTGTTCACGAACTTGCAGCCCGTGGTCACAAACTGCATGTTGTCACTTCGTTGCCTTGGTATCGCAAGCATCAAGTCGAGGCGGGTTGGGCAGGCGCATTGTGGCGAGTCGAAAAAACCAGTTGGGGATCAATTACTCGTGTGCAGCCATTCGCGGGCCGCACGAAGAGCAACTTGCTACGCCGAGCATTGGGTTTTGTTTTGTTCAGCTACTTTGTCGGCTTGCGCGCTTTGTTCGCCGGCGGTTTTTGGCGGCGCGTTGACGGCATCTTGGCGATGTCACCACCGCTGACACTCGGTTTGATTGGTTGGCACACGAAATTATTTCGGGGCGGAAAATTGGTGTTCAACATTCAAGATGTGTTTCCGGATGCCGCAGTCGAGACCGGCGCAATCACCAACAAGCGAATCATTTCGGTCGCTCGGTGGCTTGAGCGGGTCAGTTATCAGCGATCTGATTCAGTCGTGCTGCTTTCAGACGATTTGGCAAACAATGTGCAGCAGAAACTCGATCAAAAGTTTCATAAGCGGATCAAGGTGATTCCAAATTTTGTAGATACTCAAGCAATTATGCCAATGTCTCGGTCAACCAATTATCGTCGCGAACTGGGCATCGATGATT
>CAMBWL010000104.1 GCA_945871625.1 Bifidobacterium breve | reverse complement strand
AAGCCAAAGGCAAATGCACAACCGATCACATTTCTGCCGCCGGACCGTGGCTCAAGTTTCGTGGTCACCTAGAAAATATCTCTGGCAACTTGTTTGCAGGTGCAGTCAATGCGTTCACGGGTGCAGTCGGCGAAGGTCTCGACAGATCTGATTACCAAGTTCGTCCGTATCCTGAAGTCGCCAAAAGCTACAAAAAGATGCAGTTGCAGTGGTGTGCAATTGGCGATCAAAACTACGGCGAAGGTTCTTCGCGCGAACACGCCGCAATGGAGCCTCGCTACCGAGGTGCTTGCGTAATTTTTGCCCGATCATTTGCCCGCATTCACGAAACGAACCTGAAAAAGCAAGGCATCGTGCCATTAACTTTTGTCAATCCTGATGACTACGACAAGATTGACGAGAAAGACACGATTAGCGTTCGTGAAATGCCACCAGTTCCCGACCAACCCGTGCGATGCATCATTCACAAAAAAGGTCAAATTGAAATCGAGTTCTACGCCAACCACACTTTCTCACCCGAACAAGTCAAGTGGTTCAAAGCCGGCAGTGCGCTCAACGTCGTGCGCGAAAAAGTCAAGCGAGCGAAAAAATAATGGAAAGTCTCGTTCGACTAGTCGTGCTAATAATGCTGTCGATCATCGGCGCGGGGGTCGTCGCGTTTTTTCTTGGGCGAAAAAAACCTAAGAGTGCAGTTACAAAAATTCTCGGCGCAATCATCGGCGTATTCGCAACTTTGTCTGGCCTGTGGCTCGCGCTGCTGGATATCGGCATCGGCGCCCGCATCATCGGCCTGCTCGTCGGAGTCGCCGGCCTGCGCCTGCTACTCAAAATTTTTAAGCGCAAAATTTAGAAATACTCCCCAAAATTTCTCTTCAGAATGGGAAAGGCCCCACCTTTCGGCGGGGCCTCTCAACCTGTAACTAAAGCGCCTGGGGGAGGCGCTCTAGCCGTTCTCGATAAGCCTTGGGGGAGGTCTTACCTGATATGTGTCTAATTATGCCCTATTCCGACCCATATGTAAAGGCGAACGGCGAGATAGCCCCTATCATTTTTAGTGATATGGAACTCCGCCAACTTGAAGTGCTCATTTCTATTGCCGACCACGGGTCGTTTTCTGGCGCCGCCCGGGCTTTATCCACCGTACAAAGCAACGTCTCGGCGCATATCTCGCGCCTCGAAAAAGAACTGACCACATCGCTGGTCGACCGTTCGTCGGGTCGGCTCACCGAAGATGGTGAAATCGTTGTCGAACGCGCGCGCCGCGTGCTCAACCAAATTCAAGACATCGCTGCCGATGTGCATTCGAAAGATTCAGAAGTTGAAGGCGAAACTCTCTTGGGTTGCATCGGCACAACTGGTCGCTGGCTGATGCCAAAGTTTCTTCCGCAACTCGCTTCGCAGTTTCCAAAAATTCGCGTCACCATCGCCGAGGGCAGCACGCTCAATTTAATTCCACGACTTTTAAATGGATCGCTTGACGCCGCGATCCTCCACCTTCCGATCGAAGACGACAATTTGATCACAACACCGCTGTTCGCCGAAGATTTAGTGCTGCTTGTTCACGCAAATCACGAGTGGTCAAATCTCGAAAAAATCACGATCAAAGAACTCTCATTGCGACCTTTGTTGCTGCCGCCAAAAAATAACTCGTTACGCAAAATTCTTGACCGTGCAGCGGGTTCGCAACGCTTGGTGCTAACACCACAAGCCGAAATTGACGGCGTACGAATGTTGACATCATTGGCGTTCGAGGGTTTCGGCGCCGCCGTCGTGCCCGCAACCGCCGCGCCAGGCTGGATCAAGGGCGAATTCAAGCGTGTTGAAATTCCTGAACTTCCGCGCCGGGTCGTCGGTCTCGTGCAACGTGCACGTCCATTGCCAAGCAAGGCAACAGCCGCCGTCTCGTTGCTTGTTCGCGAAGTGATAACGAAATATGGCGACAAACAACCAGGCGTACATATTGGCAAGGGTGCATTCCCTCTCAATCGCAAGTCGTAACTAGTCTTAATGCCGTGACGGTCCATCTTCAACGCGCAGTCAAAGGGGCTGCCGCTGCCGAAGTTCGTTGGCTTGAAAATATTTCACGTCGGGTCGTGTGGGTCGATGTCGACGAAACAGTGCGCCGTGGCGCGCTTTCTGCAGAGGCCTCAGGTGTCATTGCCCATGCTGCCGATACCGCGCGCGAAAAAGGTTTGCCACTGGTCATGACAATTGGCAGTTCGGGCGCCGACATCGTGGAAGGTGTCGCCGCACTGCACGGCTGGGGGCTGGCGGCCAAAGCCATCGCCAAGTGTTCGGGCTATGTACCGATTCTCACAGTGGTTACGGGCCCTGCAGTTTCAGGACCAGCGCTATTAATCGGCTTGAGCGACATCGTGATCATGACCAGCGACGCCTATGCGTTTGTCACCGGTCCGACGATGGTCGCCGAGTTCACGGGTGTCGTCATCAGCAACGACGAACTTGGTGGCTCAGATATCCACGCCAAGCAAAGTGGCGTCGCTCACCTCGTTGTCGCAGATCGCCAAACCGCACTCACCGAAGTTGAACATGTGCTCTCGTTTTTGCCCGACAATGTCAACGAAATTTCGGTCGCAGCAACAACTTCAGATTCTGTAGATCGCCTGACACCAGAAGCCGGCGCACTGATCCCTGAAACTGCGACGGGTGCCTACGACGTCAAAGCTGTCATCCGCTCGATCGCAGATGACGGGTACCTGCTCGAATTGCGCGAGCGTTGGGCAGCCAACATTGTCACAGGTTTAATCACTATTGGCTCACAAAGTATCGGCGTTGTTGCCAACCAACCGATGAACTTGGCGGGCACGCTCGACATACCAGCGTCTCAAAAAGCCGCACGATTCGTGGCGTTTTGCGACGCGTTTAATATTCCAATTTTGACGCTCGTCGACACACCGGGTTTTTATCCAGGCAAAGATCTCGAATGGCGCGGCATGATTCGCCACGGCGCACAACTTGTGTTCGCCTATGGCCGGGCAACGGTGCCCCGCGTGTGCATGATCTTGCGCAAAAGTTACGGTGGCGCATACATCGTCATGGATTCAAAAGAAATGGGCAACGATATTTGTTTGGCGTGGCCGACCGCCGAACTCGCCGTAATGGGCGCCGGTCAGGCGGCCGCGATCTTGCAACGCCGAGCGACCCCAGAAGAGCGCGAAGAGTTCGAGCGCGACTATGTCAAGCGACTGTTGAATCCTTACGTCGCTGCCGAGCGTGGCTATGTCGACAGCGTGATTGACCCTGCCGAAAGTCGTCGCGAGATCGCTGCGGCATTCGCAATGCTCAGCGATAAACGCGAAAAGTTACAGCCACGCAAACATGACAACACGCCGTTATAACGGTCTCGATAACTGCTCCGACGACTAGACTGTGAGTGGGACTGGAAGCTCCCACAACATATAAAGGGCACCACAGTGGCTGAAACAATCACCATTATTGATGACCGGACTGGTAAGAAAGTTACTGTTCCGATTCGCGACGGAGTTTTCCCGTCGACCGCACTTCGCGAACTTGATCCAGATCTACGAATGTATGACCCGGCGTTTTTATCCACCGCTGCATGCGCTTCATCAATCACCTACATCGACGGGGAAGCAGGAATTTTGCGCTATCGCGGCTACCCAATCGAACAACTCGCAGAAAAATCGACATACCTCGAGGTTGCTTACCTGCTGCTCAACGGCGAACTTCCAAATGCCGAACAATTCAAAAAATGGAGTTACGACGTAACCCATCACACGATGATTCACGAAAACATGCGCAAGCGGTTTGTCGACGGCTTCCACTATGACGCTCACCCGATGGGTATGTTCGTCTCGGCAATCGCCGCACTCGGCACTTTCTATCCTGAGTCGAAAGATATTTTTCAACCTGGCGCACTTGACAAACAAGTACTAAGACTTATTGCCAAAGTGCCGACAGTTGCGGCGATGTGTTACCGGTTCAGCATGGGCCTGCAGTTTGTCACCCCAAACAA
>CAMBWL010000103.1 GCA_945871625.1 Bifidobacterium breve | reverse complement strand
ATTGCTTCGGCACGTTTATATCTCTCGGCTTGACCTTGTGGCAAAACATTAAGGTGCGAAATTTTCGCCCCTGTGAACAGGCTTGCTGCACCGTTCGGACACGCAGCAACACATGCGCCACAACCGATGCACGCCGCTGAATCCATTGCCGCGTCAGCAACAGGCTTTGGCACGAGAATCAAATTCGCATCGGGCGCACCACCTGTCGGCGCAGTGATAAAGCCACCCGCTTCAACAATGCGATCAAACGAAGAGCGATCAACCATCAAATCTTTGATTATCGGAAACGCCGCGGCACGCCACGGTTCGATCACGATTTCGTCACCGCTTTTAAATGTTCGCATATGCAACTGACAAGTCGTCGATCCACGTTGAGGTCCGTGAGCCTGACCATTGATCATTAACGAGCACGTGCCACAGATTCCCTCCCGACAGTCATGATCAAAAACGATCGCTTCTTTTTCTTCTCCGATCAGACGCTCATTTAATTGATCGAGCATCTCAAGAAACGACGCTTCGTCACTGACTTTGTCGACCGTATGCGTCTCGAAATAGCCGTCTGCGTCGGGACCATCTTGACGCCAAACTTTCAGCTTGAGGTCGTTGATCAATTTCACTTGTAACTCCTCGTCGCAAGTTGCGCGGTCTCAAAAACCAGTGGCTCTTTGACCAAATCTGGGCTCATCGGATCACCAGTCGAGTTGTATGCCGAAACATGGCAGAAGTCTTGGTCGTTTCGCAGAGCCTCACCGTCATCGGTTTGATACTCGCTACGAAAATGAGCGCCACAGCTTTCTTCTCGATCGAGAGCATCGCGACACATCAACATGCCCAACTGAAAGAAATCATCGACACGTCCAGCTTTTTCGAGCGTCTGATTGACGTTTTCGCCGGAGCCCGTGACACGCAGATCTTTTTTAAATTCGCTATAAAGCGCCGGCAACTCCGAGAGTGCTTTTTCAAGACCCTGTTGCGTGCGTTCCATGCCGCAATAGTCCCAAATAATTTTGCCCAGTTCACGATGAAACCAATCAGGTGAGCGCGTACCCTTCACATTGAGATAAGAGTTGAATCGTTCGCGCGCCTCAGTTTCGGCTTGCACAAACGCCGGGTGATCTGTTGTTGGCACAGGCTTGTTCAACAACGGCGCAAGACCGTTGCTAATCGTGTACGGCAACACAAAATAACCGTCGGACAAACCTTGCATTAGCGCGCTTGCACCAAGACGATTTGCGCCGTGGTCAGAAAAATTTGCCTCGCCAGCGGCATACAAACCAGGAATCGTTGTTGCAAGTTCGTAATCAACCCACAACCCACCCATCGTGTAATGGGTCGCTGGATAAATTCGCATCGGTGTCGAGTACGGATCTTCACCCGCGATGCGCTCGTACATCTGAAACAAGTTTCCGTAGCGTTCTTCAACGACATCGCGACCAAGTCGCGCGATTGCCGCCGAGAAGTCAAGGTTCACTCCATTTTTTAAAGGTCCAACGCCGTGGCCTTTATCGACAAGTCGCTTGGCTGCACGCGAAGAAACGTCTCGAGCCGCCAAGTTTCCATAACTCGGATACAAACGCTCAAGATAATAATCGCGTTCACTTTCAGGAATTTGCTCAGCAGGCCGTGAGTCATCGGCGTTTTTTGGCACCCAAACTCGCCCGTCGTTACGTAGCGACTCGCTCATCAGCGTAAGTTTTGACTGTGATTCATCGCTTTGCGGAATGCAGGTCGGGTGAATTTGTGTGAAGCACGGATTCGCAAACATCGCACCGCGACGATGGGCACGCCATGATGCCGTGACATTGCTGTTCATCGCGTTTGTCGATAAAAAGTACGCATTGCCATAACCACCAGTGGCCATGACGACTGCGTGCGCCGCGTGCGATGTGATTTCGCCTGTCAACAAATCGCGTACGACGATGCCACTGCAGCGTCCGTCCACGACGACAACATCAACCAACTCGGTGCGATTGAAAAGACGAACGCCACCTAAACCAATTTGACGCGACAACTGTTGATACGCACCGAGCAACAACTGCTGACCAGTTTGACCACGTGCATAAAAAGTTCGACTGACTTGTGCGCCACCAAAACTTCGGTTGTCGAGCATGCCGCCGTATTCACGCGCAAACGGCACGCCTTGGGCGACCATCTGATCGATGATGTCGACTGAAACTTGCGCCAAGCGATGCACATTGCTCTCGCGACTGCGAAAGTCGCCGCCTTTAATTGTGTCGACGAACAAACGATTGATACTGTCGCCATCGCCTTGATAATTTTTTGCAGCATTGATTCCACCCTGAGCGGCAATCGAGTGCGCGCGCCGAGCCGAATCATGAAATGTGAACGCATCAACTTGATAACCAAGTTCGGCCAGTGTCGCTGCGGCCGACGCGCCCGCCAGGCCCGTGCCGACGACGATTACTTTAAATTTACGTTTGTTGTTCGGGTTGACGAGTTTGGCGTCGGCTTTGTAGTTGTCCCACTTGTCGCGTAACTCACCAGCAGGAACCTTGGCGTTTAAAACTGTGCTCATGATCGATCCACCACCTACCTAAACAACTAGACCTTGACGATGCCCAAGAGCACCGCTACAGGAAACGAAACATTGCCAACTACGACAATCAACGCGAAGCCAGTGGCAAACGTCCAGCGCCACGCATTAAATCTCGGATTGTTCCAGCCCAACGACTGAAAAATACTCCAAGCGCCATGTCTCAAGTGAATGCCGAGCAACAAATTCGCAAGAATATAAAACGCCGCAACTGGCCAGCGACCCAGACTGCGCACGACGTTTTGATATACCTCTTCGCGCACAAAAGTGCCGTCTGTGCCGACCGTGTTGACAACACCGAACGTCAAGTCAAGAAGGTGCCACACCAAAAAACTAAACACAATCATGCCGCTGTAGCGCATCGTGCGACTTGCAAAATTTGCAACTTCATAATCTCGCGGCGATTGATATTTCACGGGACGCGCCTGACGATTCATCACCGTCAACGACCATGCGGCGTGCAAGTGCAGCACGAGCATCGCCAACAAGCCGCCCCGAAGAATCCACAACACTGCACCCTTCGGCGCAATCGGGTATAAAAGTTCCTTCAAAAATTCGGCATAGTGATTCAATTCGTACGCGCCGAAATACATCTTCAAATTTCCGATCATGTGAAACAACACAAAACCCATCAAGGCGATTCCAGAAATTGCCATCGCATATTTTTTGCCGACAGCTGTCGAATAAAGGTCGGCTATAAACGACCGCTTTTTGCGCACCGATAACGCCGTACCAGTTACTGGTTCTCGCGAACCCCTTGGTCTTGTGATTGTTTGCGCCATAGCTGCGTACTTCACGCTAGTAGTCGGCCCCCAACCGACTGACGTTTACGGCCTGCAAGACAGCGTGAACCGTGTCTCATTGAGCCCAAAAAGCAGCCTAAAACGGCGTATTTTTAGACCGTTTTTTGGCAGATCGCAAAACCGAGCATTCGCATTAGTCGCCTCAGATTCTTTATACTTTCCGAGACACATAACACGGGTTACCAACGTGGCTAGCCCAAAAGAAACTGGAGAAATATCAAGTGAGCGCACTAATTGCATCCGAAGGCGGCTGGCAAGACTTCACCCTTAAGGGTGGTGAGTGGCTCATTCTGTGGCTCTCAGGTGGATCAGCGGTTCTCGCGCTACTCGTCGGCTGGTATCTGATGGTCAAGGTTCTGCAACAAGATGAAGGCACCGACAAAATGAAAGAAATCGCGGTGGCGATTCAAGTCGGCGCTTGGGCATATTTAAAGCGCCAGTTCAGAACTATCGGCATGATCCTCGTGCCCGTCGGTGCGGTCGTGTTTTTAACTTCGGTCGCAATCGACAAGCCCAATGGCGAGTCGGCGCTGTCGTTTGTAAGTTCAGGTTTGTATCGCACAATCGCTTTCGTTCTCGGTTGCGTTGCTTCAGGATTAACTGGCTATATCGGCATGACTCTCGCGACTCGCGGCAACGTGCGCACTGCTGCAGCGGCCAGGCGTG
>CAMBWL010000102.1 GCA_945871625.1 Bifidobacterium breve | reverse complement strand
GATGCTTCTTCAATCGCCGAATCGCCACCACCCACGACGACGATCTCTTGTCCCTTGAAAAAGAACCCGTCGCAAGTGGCGCAGGTAGAGAGACCGTGACCATAAAACCGTTTTTCGTTTTCAAGACCCAACATCAGCGATTGTGCACCAGTGCTGACGATCACCGAATTGGCGAGATATAAATCTTCACGTACCCAAACTTTAAATGGTCGTTGAGAGAAATCGACCTTTGTGACCTTCTCGGTGATGAAGGAAGCGTTGAATCGTGCCGCCTGTTCGCGAAACTTGAGCATCAGATCCGGGCCCATCACGCCCTCTGGGAAACCTGGAAAGTTTTCGACATCAGTTGTCAACATCAATTGACCACCAGGTTGGTCAGACGTGCTCGACGGCTCGCCTTCAATTACGAGCGGGGCAAGATTCGCGCGCGCGGCGTAGATCGCAGCGGTCAAGCCAGCCGGACCTGAGCCGATGATGATTAGTTCATGAACTTTTATATCGACCACAACAACTTCCTTTAGTTTTTGGTTTTTGGGTGTCGTTTGCGCATCAGCAATGCACCAAAGCTGGCGAACAGAGTCGACAAAATAAAATATGAAATCCAAACAGCGTTTTCACGACTCAGCCAAACGTCCAACAAGTCGTTCAGCCCGCGAGTCAAACCAATGAATATCAGCACGATTATTGTTATTGCGGCTACCCCCGCAATCAAGCCAAAAACCACCCCGCGAACGAGGTTGGCGACTGGCCGAGTGGTTTTGTCGCTTACAAAGTCAACCCAACGGTCGATTGCCTTAACCGTTTTTTTAGCCCATCTCGGGTCGGTGAACGGATTTGAGATCACACTCTCAGACTAACGCCGTTTTTTTTGCTGCTTTATGCAGCGTTAAAGGAAATATCTTGAATTACCCCTTGATAAGGGTTTTTCGCACTGCATTGCACACTCGTGCCGACTTCGCGCAACACCAACAAAACGAATTGTGCTTCACTCGGCACGACAAACTGAGCGACGCCACGGCGAGTGTTGTAGTCGGCACCGGTGCGAGGGCCCCATTGTTCGAGACGACTCGGCGCTGCGCCGTTCGCGGTGTAAATCTCAAGCGACCACGGCGCGTTTTTCATGCCGACAAGCAATGTCCCTGTTGTGGCGCGTGAAAGTTCGATCAGTACGCCGACATATTCTTTGGTTCCAAAAAATTGATTTGCATAGCAGTCGGTGGTCCACGCAGTTTTCGAGTTGCTGTCGCGTAAAGCCCATATTTGAGCCTCGTTTTCTTGGGCGTCGTCACCGTTCGGATCAAAGCTGACCATTCTTGAAATCGTCACCGGAGATTCGTCGATCACGACATTCTGGGCGACTTGGGTGTCAATTTGTTGTGACGAGTTCGACCGTGTTGCAACGAATCCAACGGCGATACTCAACAACAACACGACGAGACTTAAAATTTTTGTGCTGGGTGGAAGTGAAAAAAATCGCCAAGATGCTTTCTGCGCACGTGGGTCGCGCAACGTCTTGGGCGGGGTCGCGTTAAGCGCAGTTTCGAGCACCGGTTGTCCCGGGATTCGTGCCACCGAAGATTCGTCGCTGGTCATCGCCCGACGCAGTGGTTTTGGCGGCGTCGCACCAGATGGCGGGGTCATCGAAGTTGTGTAATCATTTTGCGCACTTAGGGCTTGGATCAACGCAACCCGGGTTTCCTCGCCCGTTGCGTATCGATGGTCGGGGTTTCGTGCCAACAATTTATGAATCACGCGCACAAGTTGTGGTGCCAGTGAGGGTCGCAAGTGAGCCAAATCGGTTGGTTCGCGTTGCAATCGGGCCAAAGCAGTGTCGGCATCAGTCTCCCCTAAAAACGGAACTTTTCCGGCGAGGCACTCGTATAGAACAAGACCGAGACCGTAGAGATCGGCGCGACCATCGAGCTGCTTGCCACGAACTTGCTCTGGTGAGAGATATTTCGCCGTGCCCATCATGATGTTGTCGTGGGTTAAATCTTCACCAGAGGCGACCAGCGCTTTAGCAATCCCAAAATCTGCAAGCAAAAATTTTCCGTCAGGAGTCAGCAAAATATTTCCTGGCTTAACATCACGGTGCACCAGCCCGGCGCGGTGCGCGGCATCTAGCGCCGCGGCCATCGCTGCTCCCATGTGAATCGTCAGCATCGGGCCAAGTCGTTTGCGGCGATCCAAAAGTTCGCGAAGACTTTTTCCTTGGATGTATTGCATCACCACCGCTTGGCGATTATCGTCTTCGACCGTGTCGTAGACAGCGACAATGTTCGGGTGATTCAGACCCGCACAAACGATTGCTTCTCGGCGAAATCGTTCAGCGACGACCAAATCGCTGACAAGTTGTGGCTTCAATAACTTCACCGCAATTTGACGGTTCAAAAATGTGTCAAAACCAAGCCAAACTTCGGCCATTCCACCTCGTGCGATTTGGCGGTCGAGCCGGTATCTGCCGCCCAAAAGGCGTTTGGGATCATTGTTTAATTCGTTGGGTTCCGGCCTCATCTGTGAATGATGACGCTAGTTCTGCGCGCATCACGAAGTGGGGAATGTCAGTATGCGAAATTTTCTTGCGGCAACAATTGCGAATTATTTGACGTGAAAAGCTACACCCATGGTGCCTACGCCGGTGTGCGAACCGATCACTGAACCAACCTCACCGACGATGATTTCGCCCGAGTAAACGGTCTTGAGTTGGGCAACGAACGCATCCAAATCGCTGCACTGAGCATGCAACACAGCCAAACTCGTAATTTGGCCAGCTGATTTAACTTTCTCGACCAAAAATGCCAAGGCTTTACTTCGGGTGCGTTCTTTGCCGCCTTCCATTATTTTGCCCTCGCGCACTTCGACGATTGGCTTGATCGACAGTGCTGAAGCAAAAAGTGCCTTTGCCCCGCTGATTCGACCACCCTTTTTCAAGTTTTCGAGGGTGTCGAGGGCACCAAAAACGCGGGTGCGTTCACAGTATTCGGCAGTCTTGGCTGCCAACTGATCAAGGGTGATGGACGGGTTATCTAGCAACATCTGCGCAGCAGCGAGCACATTGACACCTTCTCCCATGCTGGCCGATCTGCTATCAATAAATTTAATCGGCACGCTCACGCCAGATTCTTTGGCACCTGTTTCAGCCGACTGGATAGTTGCTGAAAGTTCGCGTGACAAACCAATCATCAAGATGCCAGTTGCTCCTTGGGCCGCCAGAGTTTTGTATGCCTCGGCGAATTTGCCGGGTGCCGGTGCCGCGGTTTGCGGCAATACTGGCGACTCGGCGCAACGCTTCCAGAATTCTTGTGTTGTCAAACTTGTACGGTCCGTAAATTCTTGGTCGCCGATGCTGAATGTGAGCGGCACGATCGTGATGTTGTGTTTGCGCGCCAGTGCTTCTGGAAGGTCACAGGCTGAGTCGGTGATGATGCGAATGGTCATGGCTTTGATCGTAGTACGGGGTGGTTCTTGCTGATTTTTTTGCGGTATTTTCGGCGAATATGTGCCACCCACCAAGTTGCGAGCAACAACAATCCGACGCCGGTCACGATTTGGCCAAGACCCGCAAGCGCGTTGACGCGCGCAGACACTTCAATTTTCTTGCCGAGTTGCCAAACCCCGTCGGCTGTGAAAATTCTCACTTCAACTGGAAACAACCCGTTTGACAACGCGACGACATCAACCACGAGTTCTTTCGAACTGTTGGCCGGTATTTGGACTGGGTCCGCGCTGTTACTCAACCGAAGTTTTGAACTCACAACTTTCACTTGAACCGTCATCGCAAACTCAGAAGAGTTTTGTAAATCAAGTCGCAACTCGCTTTCGCGACCACCAAGTGTGAACGTCGTGCCCTCTTGAAGCGTCACCGATTGACGGATTTTTTTTAGTTCACTTCGAGTCGCTGAAATAAATTCATCGCATTGGGCATCAGTCATCGAGTTGCTTGACATCACCAATAAGGTTTGTTCCCAGTCTTGCCAGACTTGGGCGTCGGGGCTTATTGTCGTGCGCAACTTCTCGATGCCGTTGCGC
>CAMBWL010000101.1 GCA_945871625.1 Bifidobacterium breve | reverse complement strand
CCGTCAATAGTTGGAATGTCGATTAACTTCGCACCAAGAAACTTTTCGGGTGCACCTGCTTCGTCAACCGCAATATGCGCCGAGGCGGTGCAGACGACTGCTTGAGCGGGTTTGAGCATGCAGGCGAGTGCCAGGATATTTGCGCCGGTACCACCAAAAACGAACTCGGTGATCACATCGGCGTCGAATAATTGATTGAAAAGCATTTTCGCCTGCGGAGTGTATTCGTCGTGACCGTAGCCAAGAGCGTGATAATTATTGGCACGGTTGATCGCCGCAAGGATCTCGGGGTGGATACCCGCCGCATTATCTGAGGCCATCAGGCGTTGGGGCGGTGGCAATGAAATCCTCACCGCATAAGTATGCCTTTGAGATATCCACCAATAAGCAGTCGGTACGACGTAGGTTTTCGTCATGACAAAATCAATTGATTCGTCGACAATCTCCAATCTAAATAGCGTTGATTCAGCACGTTGTCAATGGTGCCGGTCACCGATTACTCAGCGATCCGGGGCTGGGCGACCAAGGCGATTTTGCTGCCAGTCTTGTCGCCAGTGGGACTGGGTGGCGCGCCAGCGGGCGACAGAGCTAGCCCTTAGCGAAGACGAATTGGTGATTGCTCGTAAAGAGTTAGACACTCTGCGTGACCAGGTTTATGTTTTGCGGTGTGCGATAGCCGACGTCGAGGCCGATTTAGACCCTTCAGTTGACCCGACGACGCGTGACTTTAAAGCGGCGCTGAAATGGTTGTTGCAGGCAGCCAAACCGCTGGCACAAGATCAGTTGCACCCGAGTCCAAGCCGAGCGGCATAATGCGATATTCAGCGATCTTCGGTTCTATTGGTTCCTGGGGTTTCGCCCATAATGTTAGTTATGTAAAGTTAAACTAGACCAGAACAAGGCAAATAGACACTTTGACTAGCCCCCCAACGACAACGCCCGAAAATTTATTGCCAGCATCTGGTTGGTCGGCGACCCATGTTTTCGACAGTCTTGAATCAATGCGTGGCGGCGATGTGCGCTGGCGCGAGGGTCGAGCGTTCAGTCTCGCCTACAACGCTGGACCCGACGCCCTAGCCGTGGCTGAGGAGGCTTACAGACGCTTTAGTGGCGAAAACGCGCTGAACACCGACGCCTTCCCCAGCCTCAAACGAATGCAGTCTGAGGTCGTGGCAATGGCAGGTACTTGGCTCGGTGCGACTCGCCAGTCGGCCGGTTTCATGACTTCAGGCGGCACAGAGAGCATCCTCATGGCTGTAAAAGCAGCACGTGATCGCCTGCGGACCGAGCGCGGAATTACCAACCCGAACATGGTCATGCCTACTTCGGCTCACGCCGCGTTCGCCAAGGCTGGCGCCTATTTTGGTGTCGAAGTTCGTCGTGTCGCAGTACAACCAGACTGGCGCGCAGATGTCGCTGCGATGCGCGATGTAGTGGATCAAAATACGGTGCTCGTTGTTGGTTCGGCGCCACAATATCCGCAAGGCGTCGTCGATGACATTGTTGGTATCGCCAAGATTGCAATTGCTACAGACATTAACTGTCATGTTGACGCTTGCATGGGTGGCGTCACGCTCGCCTATCTGGCTCGACTCGGCGAGAATATTGCCCCTTGGGATCTGCAGGTGCCAGGTGTCAGTTCGATTTCTGTCGACCTACATAAGTTTGGCTACACATCGAAGGGTGCCTCGGTGATTATTTATGCGTCGAAATATTTGCGTTCGTTTCAGGGCTTCGTCACCGACGATTGGCTCGGCGGCGTGTACGGATCATCGGGTGTGCTCGGCACAAAATCGGGCGGTTCGATTGCCAGTGCCTGGGCTGTAATGCATTTTTTTGGTGACGACGGATATTTACGGCTCACGCGTGAAGCACGCGAGGCAACGCTGCAACTCGCAGAATTTGTCCGCAACTCAACTGATTTTATGTTGCGTGCCGAGCCCGAATCGACTCTGCTTTGTTTTGGTGCACGCGACCCGGGTGCACTGAATGTTTTCACCGTCGCCGATGAACTCGCAAAACGCGGCTGGTATGTCGATCGCCAGACGCCCCCCGACTCGTTGCACTGCACGGTCAACGCAATTCATCATGACAAAATTGACCAGTTCGCCAAAGATTTGCACGAAAGCGTCGCAATCGCGCTCGCCCAACGGTCATCCGGCTCTGTCGGCCTATACGGCACCGTCGAGTAGGAAAATCTAATTAGCCGTTTAGGCCGAGACAGCAGTGCAGATGCGAACTGTTTGGTCTGCGAGTTGATTCATTTCTTGCTCGGACAGGTGCAGTTTGATCAATCTGGCCATTGCTTCGTTGGTCGATTTTTCGACGGTTTCACGGATGGCGTGCAGATGTGAGCAGTCAGAATATGGTGGTGAGTATCCGTGCATCTTGGCAGAGTTTTCGCCGGGTGAAGAAAGAATTGCTTCAAGACCTGACAAGCCGTGTGTGACGCATGCGGCGATATGCACGCATCCTCTTAGTTCACGGATCAGGTCGATCAATCGATAAGCACGAGCCGGTGCATCAATCGGCAACGGCTCGGCGCGCACGGCGGCGAAAAGAGATAAACCAGAACTGTCAACTTGCGAAATAATTTTTTCCGCCGGTGCGATGAAAAGTTCTAGCTGATCAACTTTGGCCAAATTTTTGCGTCCCCATTCGTCGCAGTCCTGCAGATAACGCTTGCCCGCTGCTCGAGCACCTTCGACGGCAACACCTGCCTTCCACAATTTGTCGATCAAACTGCGTTCAAAGAACATGAACGCCGAGAAGACAACATCACTGTCAACGTCGCCGAGCACTCCCCCGCGACCCGCGACGTAATACGCAAACCCATTTGGATAGCCGGCCGTGGCACCGTGAGCCATCGTCTCAGGGTCGAGCATGTATTTCGCGCCCAGTGAGCCGATCAATGGCGCAATGGTCGTTGCGACTTGCGACTCGTTCATAATGCCTAAACGGCTGTCGACTGATGCGAACTTGACCGCGAAACCGCAACCGGCTGCGTGCTTGACATCGTCAACTTGTCGCCGAGAGAGACGATCATTGCGTCAACATCAGACTTTATGTTTGCCAATGGCAAAACATTTAGTACACCTTGACCGTTGCGAACGACGTCAACTAGTTGATCGCCCTGACACAGCACGACTGCTTTGCCGCTGATCACGATGTGCGCCGCGGCAATCTCGGTGTCGACGTGTGATCGTAAATAGTTAAAAACTTCTCGAACAGACTCAAGCTTGATGCCTGCATCGAGCAACTGTTTGATCACTTTCAACTCAAGCAGATCTCGATACTCGTAACTGCGACGCGAACCACTTCCCTTGGCATCGCTCAAAGACGGACGAATCAAATTTGTGCGGGCCCAATAGTCAAGTTGACGGTATGTGATCCCTGCGATTTGCGCAGCCTGACTGCCACTGAAACTTTGTTTCGCCATTGCGACTCCCCAAATTCGAACCCTCAACGCCCTGTTGTCAGGCTACGGCTGGTTGCCGGTTTAACTACTCAGCTTTGAAAATCCTCAGGTTTGATTGAGTCAATGAAATCGCGAAAATCATCGATGATCTCTTCGGCGTTTTCTGCTGCGTCGGTCGGCAACACTTTGCCGACTGCATCCAATAGTTCGTCTTCGGCATAAATCGGAATACCCGCTCTGACGGCGACAGCCACACCATCTGACGGTCGACAACTTACCGCTAAGACCTTTCCCTCTTGAAGCAGATGCAGGTCTGCGAAGTATGTATTGTCTTCAATTTTAGTAATTACCAGTTTCACCGGTTGGGCGTCTAATGCTTCGGTGATATTGATCAGCAAATCGTGTGTCAGCGGACGATCCGGTTTCAAACCTTCAAGTGCGTAATGAATTGACGAAGCCTCAGGTGCGCCGATACAAATTGGCATAATTCTGCGAATGCCACCCTGCTCTCGCAAGATCAGCACCGGCATGTTCTGGGGTATCTCAAGGCGGATACCTTCCAAGCGCATTTCAATCATTGGGTCAGCGTACCCTCGTCGCTCAAACTAAATCAG
>CAMBWL010000100.1 GCA_945871625.1 Bifidobacterium breve | reverse complement strand
AGCCGTATTTTTTGGCGGCGCCCACAAAAATATCCGAGCAATTCTTAAAAAACTATTCGCGCATCTGGGAAGCATCAATGGTTTCTGGCGGCAACGCCTTTGTTGGGTTGGTTGTTGGCACCGTATTTGGCGTTGCGATGAGTTTTATTTTGAGTCGCTATCGATTTTTAGGAGAGTTGATTACGCCTTTGGCGATTGCGCTGAATGCGATACCGATTTTTGTTCTGGTGGCGGTCTTGAACAACATGTATTCGATCACAAGTGAAATTCCTCGACGAGTGATGGTCACACTTGTCGTTTATTTCATCGTGTTGGTGAACGTCGCCAAGGGTTTGACCCAGGTGCGGTCGACGCATGTTGAATTGATGCGCAGTTATGCTGCGAGCGAGTTTGCAATTTTGCGCAAGGTTAGAGTGCCAAATGCTGTGCCATATTTGTTTACGGCGCTGAAAGTAGCAGCGCCAGCGTCGGTGATTACGGCCTTTGTCAGCGAGTATTTTGGCGGTCTACAGAACGGCCTAGGAAGCCGAATTACGAGCAATATTGCCAATGCCAAGAACGCCGCGGCTTGGGCTTACGTTTTGGGGGCTTGCCTGCTTGGGCTAGCGTTCTACACAGTCTCCATTATTTTGGAGAGCATTACCCGAAAGGGTGAGGCTAAATAAAAACAAATGCGGGCCAAAAACCCGGGGGAGCAATAATAATGAGAAAAAATACATTGAAGTTTGCCTTTGCAGGCATCGCGGTGATGTCTCTAGTTGTTGGCGCTTGTGGCGGCAGCGACGATGCGGCAACCGAAGATACCGAGGCGGTAACTGAAGAGACAACAGCACCAGAAGAATGCACCACACCAACACCGGTGAAGTTGCAACTGCAGTGGTTCACTCAGGCCCAGTTCGCTGGCTACTACGCAGCACAAGATCAGGGCTTTTATGCCGATCAGTGCCTTGAAGTAACAATTTTGGAGGGTGCAGTAGACATCACTCCACAGAACGTGCTTGCCGATGGCCAGGCCGACTTTGCAATTTCTTGGGTTTCCAAGGCGCTTGCAAGTCGCGAAGGTGGAGCAAACATCGTGAACATCGCACAAGTCTTCCAACGATCGGGCACATTGCAGGTTTCGTTCAAAGACAAGAACATCACTACTTCTGCAGAATTCAAGGGCAAGAAGATCGGTAACTGGGGATACGGCAACGAATTTGAAATCTTCGCCGCTCTCACCAAGGCCGGCCTTGATCCAGCAAAAGACGTGACACTTGTTCAGCAACAGTTCGACATGGCAGGTTTGCTGTCGGGTGATATTGATGCTGCAGAAGCGATGACATACAACGAATACGCACAGGTTCTCGAAGCAAAGAACCCAGCAACTGGTGCTCTCTCTACAGCGGACGACTTCAATGTTGTTTCGTATGAGGCCGAAGGTGTTGGTATGTTGCAAGACGCAATCTGGGCAGACGGTTCACGTCTTGAAGACCCAGCGTATGTTGACACCGCAACGAAGTTTGTTGCTGCATCAATTCAAGGTTGGGCATTCTGCCGCGACAACGTTTCGGCTTGCCGTGACATCGTCGTGTCGAAGGGCTCGAAGCTTGGTGCAAGTCACCAGTTGTGGCAGATGAACGAAGTTAACAAGTTGATCTGGCCAGCCGCAGGCGGCGCAGGCATGATCGACGCTGCAGCTTGGGATCGCACATCGAGTCTTTCGCAATCAGCGAAGAACCTCGAAGGTGGCACCGTGTTGACAAAAGCGCCAGACGCTGGCGCTTACACCAACGACATTGTGACGGCAGCGCTTGCGATGCTTGATGCAATGGGCGTAGACACAACAGGTTCGGCGTATATGCCAGAAACTGTTGAGCTACTTGAAGGTGGCAACTAAGTTCAGTAATTAGTTAAGAATTACAAACGGGCGGGTCGCTTCGGCGGCCCGCCTTTTTGTTTGCCCGATATTGCCGTGTTTAACTATTCGCAGTAGGGGCAGTGACGGCAATTGTTTTCGCAGCAAAAGCCACGGTCTTTTAGCCAAGACGCAGTGAGCACGAAAAGCGAATTGACCGGGTCGATATATCCGTCCAGATTTTTGGACATTGCCTCGTCGTGCGCCGCAATTATCTTCGCGTAATTTCTATTTTCTGGGTCGAGCCTGTTCGTGCTCGGCATATTTAATGGCCGATCTGCCAGCACAGTGATTTTTTTGTTCATCTAATTTGCGGCTCGCGAGAAAGGCGAGATTAGTTCTGGTAATGCTTGTCGGCGATGTCGAGGACTTCGTCAATTATCGCGAGACCGGCTTTGACGTCTTCAACCGGCGTGTTGCATGGAGGTACAACATGGATGCGGTTGAAGTGTGTGAATGGCCAGAGGTTGCGCTCTTTGCAGGCCACGATCAGATCCATCATCGGCTTGGCATCAGGGCCAGATGCATTGAACGGTACGTATGGCTCGCGAGTTTCACGGTTCTTGACGAGTTCAATTGCCCAGAACACACCAAGGCCACGCACATCGCCAACGCATGGATGCTTTGCTTTGATTTTCTCGAGTGCCGGTCCGATGATGTCTTTGCCGAGCATGCGGGCATGTTCGACAATTTTTTCTTCCTTGAAGATATTGATTGACGCAACGGCAGCCGCACATGCAAGCGGGTGACCGCTGTATGTAAGGCCACCAGGAAACACACGGTCTTTAAATGTGTCGGCAATTTTTTGGCTGATGACCACGCCACCGAGTGGTATGTAACCAGAGTTGACACCTTTGGCAAAGCAAATCAGGTCTGGTGTGACTTTCCATTTATTGACGGCGAACCATTCACCGCAACGACCGAAGCCAGCCATTACTTCGTCGCACATCATCACGATGCCGTGCTTATTACAAATCTCGCGCACGCCTTGCAGATAACCATCTGGCGGCACCAAGATTCCGTTCGTGCCGACGACTGTTTCGAGGGCGATCATCGCCACAGTGTGCGGACCTTCGACCATCAACACGCTTTCAAGATGCTCGAGTGCGCGTTGACACTCTTGTGCGTCGCTTGTCGAATGAAAAGCCGAACGATATGGATACGGTCCCCAGAACTTGACGGCACCCGAGGCGCCAGTTTCGTTCGCCCATCGACGAGGGTCACCGGTGAGCGCAATCGCACCCGCAGTGGAACCGTGATACGAACGATATGCAGTGAGAATCTTGTGGCGACCGGTGTGCAGTTTCGCCATTCGTGTGGCGTATTCGGCAGCCTCGGCACCGCCGTTGGTAAAGAACACCATGTTCAAGTCGCCTGGCGCAAGTTCGGTGATCAGTCGAGCGGCTTCGCTCCGCGACGCATTCACAAATGGCGGTGCGACTGTGCAAAGTTTGCCGGCACTCTCTTGAATCGCAGCAACTAATTTTGGATGTTGGTGACCGATATTTAGGTTTACCAATTGACTTGTAAAGTCAAGATATTTTTTGCCAGTTGAATCCCAAAAATATGAGCCTTCGCCCCCGGCAATTTCGGTTGGATTGAGTGTGCCTTGTGCTGACCATGAATGGAAAACATGGGCACGGTCATCTAAATAGGCCTGCGTCTTGGTTGCTTCAATTGTCATGATTACATCCTAATTCGTGAGGATATACAAAAAGTTAACTGGATTACGAAAAAGCCATACTCCCGAAACATTTCACAGACATTCATGAAACATTGATGGTCTAATTTCTGGGTCAGTCACAGCGTCGTGCACACGTTCTTTGAGCGTGGTTTGTTCAATTGTTCAGTCACGAGAAATGGGGAATTATGAATTCTGATGTAACGGTTCTAGGGGCACAAATTTCACTGCTTTGGGTGGTGATCGGTGCGGCTTTAGTCGTATTTATGCAGGCTGGTTTTGCTTTGGTCGAGACTGGGTTTTGTCGAGCAAAGCATGCGGCACACGTGGTCAGCACGAATTTCGCAATTTTTGGCTTGGGTTTTGTCGCGTTTTTCTTTGTCGGGTTTCCACTCGCATTTGGCGGTTTTAGTTACGGGGCTATGGGCCTTGACAATCCGGTTGGCGAAGCGTTGAT
>CAMBWL010000099.1 GCA_945871625.1 Bifidobacterium breve | reverse complement strand
GTGAATTGTTGGTGAATACGACGCTGTAGTTGTTGCGGGTGCTTTAAGTTTGGGGGCTAGTAATCCCCCAAACAAAAGGACAACCCGAAAATGAAGAAAGCAATTGCAGGAATCGCAGTCGCACTTGTCATGCTCTCAGCATGCGGTAGCGACGGCTCAAGCGAAGACACAGTAGTAGAAGAGACAGTTGCAGAAGCGACTGAAATGACAGAAGCCGGCGACATTGTTGCCGTTGCAAGTTCGACAGATGGTTTCAGCACACTCGTTGCTGCTTTGACCGCTGGTGGCTTGGTTGAGACATTGCAAGGCGCAGGCCCATTCACAGTGTTTGCACCAACAGACGCAGCATTCGCAGCATTGCCAGCAGGCTTGCTCGACAAGTTGTTGTTGCCAGAGAACAAAGATGTGCTTGTCGCAATTTTGACATACCACGTCGTTGCCGGAATGGTCATGTCAGCAGACATCATGGCCGGTGACGTGCCAACAGTAGAGGGCTCAAGCGTAAAACTTGATACCGGATACGGTGTGAAGGTCAACGACGCAACCGTGACAACCGCAGACGTTGCAGCAAGCAACGGTGTGATTCACGTGATTGACGCCGTAATCGTGCCGCCGACAGTGGATCTCGCAAAACTGTAAATCGGTTTTAAGAACGGGGTGTCGGGTCGAAAGATCTGGCACCCCGTTTTTTATTTGGCTGTTAGTTTTTAGGTGTGGCGAAATTAATTGGTGTTTACGATGCGGACGCCACGTTGCTGGGCGAAGTTGCTTATTGGATTGGTGCGCGATTTGGTGTTCGGCACTGCAGTTTGTGCGACATCACACATTCGTTGTTTCGCGAAAAGGCGCAGTGGCGCGAATGTCAGAGCAAACTAGAGGGAGAATTTGATGTCGAGTTTGAAACCTTTCATCGCAATGATCAACCCGATGATGTGCGGGCGTGCATTGACGGCAAGTATCCGGCTGTGGTGATGCGCGGCGACGACGGGGTGGTTTGGATGTTTATGAATGCGAGCGAAATTGATGCGTGTGGCGCGTCGCCCGAGAAGTTTGCGGCTGAGATCTCGCGAAAGCTGGTGAGGTAACACGGTGGCGCGCGATCTTGTCGGCAAACATGTCGCTGTAGTCGGCGCTACTGGTGTGCTGGGTGCGCGGATTGCGGCTCACTTGGCGGCGGCGGGCGCCAGAGTGTCGGCGATCGTGCGTGATCACACACGACTTGACGGAGCAAGCGTGTTTCAATATGCGTTAGCCGATGTGACTGACACGGCGGGGTTGCAGACGGCGTTTGCATCTGTCGCATCTGTTGCGCCACTCGATGGCGTGGTGAATGCAACAGGTGTCGTTGCTTTTGGTGGTATTGGTGAAGTCGACGATGCGACGCTGGCACGCTTGTTTTCGGTGAATGCGATTGCGCCGATCGTGATGTTGCGCGAGAGCGCGACGCACCTTGTCGACGGTGGATTTTTTGTGAATATCTCAGGTGTGGTCGCGACACAACCTGTTGCGGGCATGGCTGCGTATAGCGCGTCAAAAGCAGCGGCGTGGGCGGCGATGTCGGCGGTTGCGCGTGAATTGCGTCGTCGTCAAATTGATGTGATCGACGCTCGACCACCGCACACCGAAACAGGTTTAGCGTCACGAGCGATTGCTGGTGTCGCGCCAAAGATGCCTGTTGGTCTGACCCCTGATGCGGTCGCGTCGCGAATTGTGGCAGCCGTTATCGCAGGCGAGCGTGACCTGCCGACCGAGGCATTCACCGTTTAGGCGAGGCCGTGGTCTAGGCGATCGAGAATTTGCTTGGCGGTTTTTCGCACTTCGGTGATGTCTGAAAGTTTTTGCGCGGCGCGCACCTGACGGGCGATGCGTGGATTTTTTACGAAAGTTTTTTCGTGGCGCATGTGGAAGTCCCAATATAAAACTGTGAACGGGCAAGCGTCGTCGCCCGTGCGCTTTTTGCGATCGTAAGCGCAACCGTCACAATGATTGCTCATGCGATCGATGTAAGCACCACCACTCGCATACGGCTTCGTAGCGAGTTGACCGCCGTCGGCGTAAAGCGACATGCCGAGAACATTTGGCACCATCACCCATTCATGGGCGTCGATGTAACTGTTCCACATCCAGTTCGTAAATTGTTGTGGATCGGTGCCCGAGATGAGTGCAAAATTGCCGAGCACCATCAAGCGTTCGATGTGGTGAGAGTAGGCGCGGTCGTTGATGCCGTTGAGAACGGTAGCCACGCATTTCATTTTGGTCTTTTTCGGATTGGTGAATAGCGGCGCGAGTGGTCGATGTGCATTGAGTTTGTTGAGTTGCGCGTATTCGGGCATCCAACGCCAGTAGCAATTGAAAATGTATTCGCGCCAGCCCAGAATTTGACGGATGAAACCTTCGGCGCTGTTGATTGGCACGCGACCCTTGGCGAAGGCATCGGCTGCAGCGTCGAGCACTTCTTTTGGCAACAGCAGACCGTTGTTGAGATAAGGCGAGAGCAACGAGTGTGCAAGATGCCAGTTTGATTCGAGCATTGCGTCTTCGTGCTCACCGAAAGTCGGCAAGATTTCGTCGACAAAGTATTTGAGTCGGACGAGGGCGTCTTTGCGAGTTGTTGCCCAGAGGCCATCAGGTTTCTTGCCCCACAAATTTTTTGGCAGGTCGGCGAGAACCTGTTGATCAATTTCGTCGAGTTTGTGCTGTTTTGGTTTCGGCCAACGATCGTGGTCGGTTTTTGGTGGCGGCTCACGGTTCTCTTCGTCGAAGTTCCATTTGCCACCGACTGGCTCATCGCTGTTTTTGGCATCCATTAAATAGCCGAAGCGTTTGCGTTGCCAACGATAAAAGTCTTCCATTTTGAGCGATTTCTTGCCGGCAGTGAATGCGGCGAATTCGTCGGGGTGGCAAAGAAATTGATTCGACTTCACGACTTGCACGCCGAGCGCGGCGACGAGTTGGCGGGCCGTGTAACTGTTGGGTTCAGATACATATATATGTGTCGGAGTGAATTCGGCGATGTGGGCGGCGACGCCCGCGCGCATTGTGGTTGTGCGGCGATAGTCGACTTCGAAGCCCGCTTCTCGAAGTTCGATCGCGAAGCGACGCATCGATGTGACCAGAAAGTGCGCGCGTTGAATGTGCCACGGTCGTGAAGCGATTTTGCCCGCTGATTCGATGATCAAGATGCGGTGCGTTTCGGGTTTGGCCGTTGCGAGCGCGCCGATTTTGCGATTGAGTTGGTCGCCAAAGACCCAGACTGTTTCGAGCGCTTTTGCCATGAGACCCCAAATGTAGTCTCTAGCTATGGATCAAGGGTCGGCTTGGGTCGATGACACAAGTGTCGCGTTGCGCGATGTCGAATTTTGTGTACTCGACCTCGAGACGACTGGCGGGTCGAGTGAGTTCGAAGCGATAACCGAAATCGGCGCGGTGAAATATCGCGGAGGTGAAGAGATAGGGCGGTTCGCGACGCTGGTTAATCCGCAGCGCGCGATACCTTCATTTATAACCGTGTTGACGGGCATCACCGATTCGATGGTGGCGAGCGCGCCGACGATTGACGAGACGCTCGAGCCACTGCTTGAGTTCATCGGTGATTCTGTTTTGGTTGCGCACAACGCGCGATTTGATGTGGGGTTCGTGAACGCGGCGCTCGTGCGTGCGGGGCGCGAGCGATTGTCTAACCGCGTGCTTGACACGGTTGGGCTAGCGCGACGACTCGTTGGTGCGGATGTCGACAATTGCAAACTTGCGACGCTCGCAGCCAGTTTGGGTTTGGCGCATCAGCCGAGCCACCGTGCGATCAACGACGTGTTGGCGACCGGGGATTTGTTGCATCACTTGATTGAGCGCGCGGCGGGGTTCGGTGTTTTTGATCTAAACGATTTCGCGGCGTTGGCGAAGATTGGTCGACATCCGCAAGCGGCGAAGTTGAAGCTGACGGTTGATTTGCCGCGCGGGCCCGGCGTTTATTTGTTTGTGGATGCGCAGGGCGATGTGCTTTATGTTGGCAAGGCGACGAACATTCGCTCTCGCGTGCGAAGTTATTTCGGCACGGGCGACACGCGGCGCAAGATTGGTTCGTTGTTGAAGTTGATGGATGCGGTGCATTATGTTGCCACACCCGATTT
>CAMBWL010000098.1 GCA_945871625.1 Bifidobacterium breve | reverse complement strand
GTCGAACACAACTGCCGCAGATGGTGACAATAAACGGTGCGCACGTTGCGCGATGCTTTCACAGTGATAAAGCCAGTTCGTTGCCGCGGTCGGTTGAACAGATCGAATATGCGCCACAAATGACAGGACACTCGACAAAGGTTGGTGATGCGCTGCTGAACATCAGTCATCTGTCGAAGGTTTTCACTCAAGACGGTCACAAAGTTCGTGTGATCAACGATGTGTCGTTAAGTCTTGGCGTGGGCGAGACGCTCGGCTTGGTGGGCGAGTCGGGCTCCGGAAAAACGACTATCGCTAAACTCTTGCTCGGTTTGACGCCACCTGAAGAAGGTGGTGTATTGACGCTCGACGGCAAAGGTCTAGCAAAGACTCTGAATCGTCGCGATGTTGCCGATGTTGGTGCGATGCAAATTGTGTTTCAAAACCCTGATCAAGCGTTGAATCGTCGCCACAGCGTGACGCGAATCGTTGGACGCGCTGTGGAGCGATTGCGTAAATTTAGTTTGGCTGATGCGATTGCGCGGGCTCACGAATTGCTGTCAGGTATGCGAGTTGATGCGTCGTTACACAGCGTGCGACCAGTGCAGTTGTCGGGTGGTTTGAAACAACGCGTGGCGATTTCGCGGGCGTTTGCGGGTGCGCCGCAGTTAGTCGTGTGTGATGAGCCAACTTCGGCACTTGACGTTTCGGTACAAGCGGCGATTTTGAACCTGCTTGTCGACTTGCAGAAACAAGACAAAACAAGTTTCATTTTTATTTCTCATGACCTTGGCGTTGTGCGTTATATCTCTGATCGAATCGCTGTGCTTTATCTGGGTCGTGTTGTTGAGTTCGGTACATCTCAGCGCGTATTCAATGGGCCGTTTCACCCGTATACAGAAGCGTTATTGTCATCGGTGCCAAACATTGACGGTTCGACGCGCAAGCGTATTCCGCTGACTGGTTCTGTACCGAGCCCGAGTAACCCACCAAGTGGCTGTGTGTTGAACCCAAGATGTCCGCGCAAAGCAGGCTCAGGCTATGAGACGCTGTGCGAAACTGAAGAGCCGAACTTGAATGAAGTTGAGCCAGGTCACTTCATGAGATGCCATGTTCCGATGGCGAAACTAAAGCAACTGCAGAGTTAGTTTTTTAACTAAGAGTTACGCGCGCATGCGCGAGCCTGAGGGGTCGAGCACTGGTTCAAGTTGCAGCGACGCCGGCCGCATTTTGCCAATGATCTCAATTTCGAAGCCCTTCGTATCTGGCTTCGCCAATTCGGCAGGTATGTAACCCATCGCAAGCGACACACCGCTGTAGTGGGCGTAGCCACCGCTGGTGATCCAACCGACTACTTTGCCGTTGTGGAACACGGGTTCATCACCGATGACATCTGCTGGTCGATCTTTGTCGACATCAACTTTGAACATCACGAGTTTGCGGGCAGGGCCAGTTTTCATTTCGGCTTCGACTGCTGCGCGACCAATAAACTCGTGGTCGAACTTCATTGCGCGTTCCATGCCCGCTTCGAGAGGCGTATAGATCGGTCGGTATTCTCTGAACCAAGTGCCGAAGTTTTTTTCTAGACGCATCGTGATCAGAGCCCTGAAGCCGAATAGACGCATGTCAAACTCTTTGCCTGCATCCCAAATGAGGTCGAACAGATAACGCTGATATTCGGGGGCGATCCAGATTTCGTAGCCGAGATCGCCCGTATACGTCATGCGCGACAACCACACAGGTGCGTTACCGATGTTGACACGGCGAAAGCTCATGAACGAAAAATCTTTTGTCGCTAGCGAAGTGTTCGTGAGTTTTTGCAACACGTCACGTGAACGCGGACCAGCAACTGTCAGACCAACCATCGACAGAGCCAGAGTTTCAAAGCGAATCTGCGAATTGGCAGGCAAATGTGCCAAGAACCAACGGGGATGATGAACTTCGGCGGCTTGAGATCCAAATAAAAAGAATTCCTCGTCGCCGATGCGCGAAATCGAAAATTCGCCGACGATCTTGCCTTCTGGGTTGAGCATCGCTGTCAATGCAGTGCGACCGATTTTCGGCAAGGTATTGGTGAACAAACTCTGCAGCCATGATGCCGAACCCGCACCGCTGACTTCATATTTCGCGAAGTTGGATGCTTCAGAAAAGCCGACGCGCTCGCGAACTGCGCGTGATTCTTCGCCGACGTTCTTGAATGCATTTGATCGATAGAAAGTGACATCTTCGAGTGGTGCTTTGCCTGGGTCTTGAAACCACAATGGGTGTTCGAGACCAAAGCCCGCACCCATCACGGCGTTATGGTCGCGTAATCGATCGTAAATCGGCGTCGTGTGTAGTGGTCGCGCTGCGGTGAGTTCTTCGTTAGGGAAGGTAATGCGGAAGCGTCGTGAATAGTTCTCGCGAACTTTTGCATTTGTAAATTCGAGAGTCGCGTAATCGCCGTAACGAGCGACGTCCATTCCCCAAATGTCGGCGCCAGGATCGCCGTGCACCATCCAATTGGCCAGCGACAAGCCGACGCCACCACCTTGCGACAGACCCGCCATAACTGCACAGGCCGACCACATGCCGGGCATGCCTTTAATCGGCCCGACCAACGGGTTGCCGTCAGGCGAGAAAGTGAACGGACCATTGACGAATTTCTTGATGCCCGCGCGACCCACAGCAGGGAAGTGAGCGAAACCTCGCTCGAGCTCTGGAGCGATGCGTTCGAGATCGTGTGGCAACAACTGAAATACAAAATCCCAAGGTGTTTCTTTTGTTGACCACGGACGATTGTTCTGCTCATAGGTGCCGAGCAAAATGCTTTGACCCTCTTGGCGGGCATAGATTTCACCGGCAAAGTCGATCATGTGCGGTAATTCTTTGCCGTTGACGCGATTGAACTCGATGACTTCTTCCATTGGTTCGGTCATCAAATAGTGGTGTTCCATTGCCAACACTGGTAGTTCGAGACCGCACATACGACCAACTTCGCGAGCCCACAAGCCGCCAGCGTTGACGACGTGCTCGGCATGAATCGTGTGATCTTTGTCGGTGATGACATCCCATGTGCCGTCTGGCCGATGATTGAGACCAGTGACCCAAGTGTTTGTGTAGACCTCGGCGCCGCGATTGCGTGCGCAAATCGCGTAAGCATGAGTAACGCCGTATGGGTCGACGCTGCCTTCATCTTCGTCAAATAGCGCACCGACGAAGTATTTTTCTTCGAGCAATGGGTTCAAAACTTTTGCTTCTTTGACCGAGATTATTTCCATCTTCATGCCCAAATAGCGACCGCGAGCCTGGGCCATCTTTAGCCAGTCGAGTCGTTCGGGGGTGTCAGCCAACTGAATGCCACCTGGCAAATGAATGCCGCAGTTCTGACCAGACTCTTTTTCGATTTCTTTATAAAGATTTACGGTGTACTGCTGCAACCGAGCCACGTTCGGGTCGCCGTTCAGCGTGTGCATGCCACCAGCGGCGTGCCAAGTTGAACCAGCAGTTAATTCTTTGCGTTCGACGAGCACGACATCTGTCCAGCCTGCTTTTGTGAGGTGATAAAGCACCGAAGCGCCAACAACGCCACCGCCGATTACTACAACTCTTGCTGATGATTTCATTTCAAATACCTTTCGTAATTCTTAATAATCGGTAGCAACGCCACCTTCGGCTAGACGTCTCGCCCTAAATTCTTGAAGTTCTTCAAGCGCTGCTGCATCAATAGTTGGAGTCTCATATGAGTCGAGCCATTTATGTGCGAGTTCAGTTGTCTTGGTGACAGCAGTCGGGCTGCCACCTTCTTGCCAACTTTCATAATTTCGCCAATCAGAGATCATTGGTTTGTGGAAAGCATCTCGAAAACGGTCTTGTGTGTGTTGTACTCCGAAATAGTGACCACCAGGGCCGACTTCACCGATTGCTTCGTGAGCGAGGGTTGCTTCGTCGACAACTATTGGATCTAGATATGCAGAGACCATGCCAAGCAGATCAGCATCAAGCACAAACTTTTCGAGCGAAGAGTGCAATCCACCTTCCATCCATCCAGCGCCGTGCATCAAAAAGTTCACACCACCTTGGATTGCTCCCCACAATGAGAACACACTCTCATAAGCAGCCTGCGCATCAAGAGCATTGGCGGCACAAACATTGCTCGAGCGGTATGGCACTTT
>CAMBWL010000097.1 GCA_945871625.1 Bifidobacterium breve | reverse complement strand
TCGCGAATTATTAACGAAGTTAGCGGCGTCAACCGCGTCGTCTACGACGTGACTTCAAAGCCGCCCGGCACAATCGAGTGGGAGTAAACGCGCAGCGTTTACGAACTCACTCGATCATGTCGCGAGTGGGAGTAAACGCGCAGCGTTTAGGAACTCACTCGATCATGTCGCGAGTGGGAGTAAAGACGCAGAGATACGGGGTTTGGGCCTGAAACTGGTGGCCTGGAGCGGTGTTAGAATAAACGAATCATGACCCGTAGCGCCGTTGGGCGTTTTCGTAGGACGGTGTCACCTCTAACTGGTGCCATCTGTTGCGTTTCCCTCGTTTTGGGGCTGGCCCCTGCGACGGCTGGGGCTACCGGCGCAGTTGGGGCGAATCGGCTGGTGCAGACATCCGACCAGAAACAGCGTGAAGTTGAGGCGATTCTTGACGAACTAGATCGGCTCGAAGAGCAGATGGACGCGTTGGCTGAGGATTACGCCGATGCGATCAACGACGGCATTGAACTGGACAAAGAAATCGCCGCAACCGAAGGCCGAATCAAAGCCAAAGAGATCGAACTAGCCGCAATGCAAGCGCAACTGCAAAATGTTGCGCTGAAAACTTTTGTTGGCAAGTCTGTCTCGAACAGTTTGGCCAGCATTTTGAGTTCGACTGGCACCCTGTCTGACGCGGTGCGCCGTTCATATCTGACATCTGTCGCATTGAACACAGGCGTAAGCGGTCTTGACTCACTGCAAGGCGTGATTGAAGACATTGCTCGCGAACGCAAGCAACTTGAATCTCAACGCACTCGCTCAGGTGGCATCGCCGACTACGCCAAAAAGCGACTTGCGGCTGCCGAAGCCAGCGCAAATGTTTATACGGCACGACAGGCGCAAGCGTTGCGCGATTTGGGCGATTTGTTGCGCGGTGAGCAAAGTCGTCGTGCCAAAGCGGCACTTGAAGAAGCACTGCGACAAGCAAAAGAGTTTACGAAGACCAAATATTCAAATATTCCTGCCCCGTCCTCGGCTGCGGGCACCGCAGTGAAAGCTGCTCTATCACAACTTGGTGTGCCGTATAAATTTGGTGCTCTTTCGCCGGGCTCGGCGTTTGATTGTTCTGGACTAATGGTGTACGCATGGTCAAAAGCCGGCGTGGGTATTCCGAGGTCGTCGCGCTCGCAGTATTACTCGTTAACAAGAATTCCGACAGGGGCGGCGCAACCAGGTGACTTGATCTTCTCGCGAAACCCCGTTAGCCACGTAGGCATGTACCTAGGTAACGGCCAAATGATTGCTGCGCCGCGAACCGGCGATGTGGTCAAGGTTTACGCCGTGAGTTGGTCAAAGGTGACTGGTGTAGGTCGACCTAAGTAAATTTCGGTGTCTAAATTGCGTGTAAGTTAGTGGCGATGAACGGTTGGTCGCGCTCAAAGTATTCGAATGACGGTGTAACCCACGAAACTTTTCGCAAAGGATCTGGGCCAGTTGTAATTGTTGTTCACGAGATACCCGGCATCACACCAGCAGTTGAAAATTTTGCCGACGAAGTTGTAGCCGCGGGTTTCACGGTGGTGATGCCTTTACTGGTTGGCAACTTTGGTGATCCACCGAACAGCAAATACATGGCAAGTTCTGCGGCAAAAGTTTGCATTTCGCGCGAGTTCACGACGATGGCGCTGAACAAGACATCGCCAATCATTTCATGGTTGCGAGCTTTGGCGAAATATCTGCATGCAGAAATTGGCGGCAAAGGTGTTGGCGCAGTTGGCATGTGCTTTAGCGGCGGTTTTGCCCTCGGCATGATGGTCGATGACATCATGTTGGCGCCAGTTTTATCGCAGCCGAGTTTGCCGTTTGCCCTGGGCACAAAACGTTCGGCAGATTTGAATCTCTCACCACAAGACACGCGCCGAATTGCGCAACGCGCCGCAGCAGGCTGTCAGGTGTTGGGTCTGCGCTACAAAGGTGACCGCCTTGTCGGCACGCGCTTTGCCGAGTTGCATAAATTGCTCGGGGATGCATTCATTGCAGTCGAGTTTGAATCGACTTCGAAGTCTGATCATTCGGTGTTGACCGAGCAACGCCAAGAACTCGGTGTGCAGCGAGTGCTTGAGTTTTTGAAATTAAAACTGCTCTAAAATTCGAACTTTGAATTTGGGGTCTTTGAACGACTTCAGTGCTTCAATCGGATCAGTTCGGTTAAGCAATAGATGCCTGGCAAGTCGACCCTTCGCTGCTTTTGCATCATGACCGCCAGCAGTGCCAGTTTTTGTGGCCAAGTCGATATGCAGATAATTGTTGATCAACTTATTGTCGGCGACAAATGCTGCTGAGTGTTCTTGGGGTAGCAAGTTAACTACGACGGCGCCCGCACAATATTTGTTGAGCGAGCGAGAGAGTTCGTCTCGCCACCAAGATGAAAGTTTGCCCATGGGGGCGAGACTTGCGCCGATCTTCAAGCGATAATCGGGCGTGGGGTCGCTGGCCGCAATAAGACCAAGCAAACCAGAAATGATGACAATATTTTTGTCGGCAACTTTTTGTAGCGCGAGAGGCAACGAACCGAGATCAAGATGATCCCACACGACGCCCGTATAGCGTTGCGACGCGGGCAATGTTTTCGCACCGCGCAGAGCGAGGTTTGCTTGTTGAGCTCGCGCAAGATGTGTGCCAGAGACACCAAGAAGTTTTGGTGAACCACCGTGCACATTGCGCAACGCCGCAATAACAGTTGCGCGTTGTTTGCCAAGCGGTTTGCCAAAAGCGCCGCTCGACTCGGTGAACTTTGTGCCGGTTTTGCCCGACAACGCCTTGCCTTCAGATGGCGGCAGCAAAATAATTAGTTTTTTGTTACTAGTCACGAACCAAGATTCTGCCTCACGAGACACCGTAATAGTCGCATACGGTGCGCCTAGTCTGCAGGGGTGGTGTCAGAGAAAAAGTCATTAGACATTGCGTCGCTCAACCCCGACCAGCAAGACGCGGTGTTGCACCCGAGTGGGCCGCTACTGGTCGTTGCGGGGGCGGGTTCGGGCAAGACGCGGGTGTTGACGCATCGCGTCGCGCATCTAATCAACCAGGGCACGCACCCGATGCGAATTTTGGCGATTACGTTCACCAACAAGGCCGCTGGTGAGATGCGCGAACGAGTCGAGGCACTCGTCGGCAAAGTTGCCGAGCGCATGTGGGTCAGCACATTTCATGCCGCGTGTGTGCGAATTTTGCGGATGCAAGCCGAGCAGATTGGATATCCGAAAACATTTTCAATTTACGATCAGTCGGACGCACAGCGTTTGGTTGGTTATGTCATTCGCGATCGCGGATTAGATGCCAAGCGGTTTCCGGCGCGCGGTGTGCACGCCCGAATCAGTCTGTGGAAAAACGAGTTGATTTCACCAGACGAAGCGTTGTCGAATGCCGACAATGTGTTCGACACGAAATACGCCGAGATTTATTCCGAATATCAATCGCGATTGTTGAAAGCCGGGGCGATGGACTTTGACGATTTGTTGATCAACACCGTGAAACTGTTTCGCGAACACAAAGATGTCTTGGCTCAATATCAACAACGCTTCGAACATATTTTGATCGACGAGTATCAAGACACGAATATTGCGCAAAACGCGATCGTGATGATGTTGGCAGACGCGCACCACAATGTTTGTGTGGTTGGCGACACAGACCAATCGGTTTATCGCTTTCGCGGTGCAGATTTCAGAAATATTCTGCAGTTTGAGACGGCGTTCCCTGAAGTCACGGTCGTGGTTCTGGCACAAAACTATCGCAGCACGCAAACTATTTTAGATGCCGCAAACGCAGTTATCACCAACAACGCCGAACGCAAACCCAAAGAACTATGGACCGAACTTGGCAAAGGCGATCGCGTCGTGCGCTTCTATGCCGAAGACGAATACAACGAAGCCAATTGGGTGATCTCACAACTTGCGCAAATGAAAAAGAGTGATGGTCGCGAGTGGCGCGAGATGGCGGTGTTTTATCGCACCAACGCCCAGAGTCGAATCCTGGAAGAGAGTCTGATGCAGGCGGGTGTGCCGTACAAAGTTATCGGTGGCACTCGATTCTATGATCGTCGCGAAATCAAAGATGCGTTGGCATATATTCGTTGTGCGGCGAACCCGCTCGACGAAGTCAGCCTGAAGCGAATTTTGAATGTGCCAAAGCGTGGTATCGGCGACACGACGGTTGACCGCCTC
>CAMBWL010000096.1 GCA_945871625.1 Bifidobacterium breve | reverse complement strand
CTGATTTATCTCGCCATCTCGACGACGTAGTCAGAACTCAATTACGTCGCCTTACTGCTAAAAAATAACTACTCGACGCGCAGGCCAGAGATTGCGCGAGCAATCACCAGCTGCTGAATCTCAGAAGTGCCCTCAAAGATGGTGTGAATTTTCGCGTCGCGGTGCCAACGTTCGACTGGGTATTCGCGCGTGTAGCCATAGCCACCCAAGATTTGAATCGCATCTTCAGTGACTTTTACCGACATTTCTGACGCGTAGTACTTGCTTTGCGAACCTTCGGCGTTTTTGAACCCGCCATTTTTCGCCAGCCACGAAGCGCGCCAGATAAGCAAGCGAGCGGCGTCGATCTCAGTGATCATGTTGGCAAGTTTGAAGGCAATCGCTTGATGCATGATGATCGGCTTACCGAATGCCTTGCGGTCTTTGGCATATTCAAGTGCAAACTCGTAGGCGGCACGCGCAATGCCAAGTGCTTGAGCGCCAACGGCTGGCCGTGTTGCTTCGAATGTTGCCATCGCTGGTTGTTTGCCACTAGATGTGCCTTCGCGATATCGCGCAAGTTTGGCGTCAAGTTTTTCTTTGCCGCCCAACAAGCATCGACCCGGCACGCGAACATCTTCAAGCACTACTTCTGCCGTGTGACTGGCGCGAATACCGTGCTTCAAATATTTCTGACCCTGACTCAAGCCTTTTGTTTTTGGTGGCACGATGAAACTTGCTTGACCGCGACCTTTAAGTTCTGGATCTACGGCGGCGACTACAACGTGAACATCGGCAATGCCACCGTTGGTGATCCATGCTTTTGTGCCGTTAAGTACCCACTCGTCATTGGCTTCGTCATATACGGCGCGCGTGCGCAAATTTGAAACATCGCTACCTGCGTCAGGCTCACTGACGCAGAACGCTCCGAGTTTTACGTCGTCGGCTGTGCCATAACACTGCGGCACCCATTCGATCATTTGTTCTGGTGTGCCGTTGCCGGCGATGCCTGCTGCTGCGAGACCTGAACCCATGATCGCCATACCAATACCTGCATCACCCCAAAAGATTTCTTCAATTGCAACAACCATTGTCAAACCCGTTGGATCAGCCATTGCGTTCATGATGAAATCAATGCCATACAGACCGATCTTGGCGGCTTCTTGCACGACTGGCCACGGAAACTCTTCGCGTTCATCCCATTCGTGCGCTACTGGGCGAATTACATCTACTGCGAATTCGTGAATCCAGTCTTTGATTTGAAGTTGGTCATCGTTTAGAGCAAGTGAAAATTCGGTCATAGATATAAGTTATCCGAGGTGCAGCCTCAACTTTGGGGTCGAAAGCGCCGCCCCGACGTGACAACGGTCAGGCGCGGCGCAGGGTCGTGCCGGCTTTGGTGGTTTCGACAAGAAAACCGAGTGCTTGCAGTTCGGCGCGCAGCGCATCGGCTGCGGCGAAATCTTTTGCCGCGCGGGCTGCGTCGAGTGCCGTAGCGAGTGCCTGAGCATCAGCATCAATTTCTTTTGCGACATCGAGTTGCAAACCAACAGCGACACACATTTCACGAACGGCCGACGCGACACCAGCGGCGGTCTGTGTTTCGCCTGCGTCAACGGCAACATTGGCGCGACGCACGGCATCGAACAACACACCCATCGCCACGGGTGTATTCAAATCGTCGTTCATCGCCGTGCGAAACGCGTCGAGAGTTACATTGTCTGGCGTTGCGCTCAGCGAACTCGTGCGCGCGGCAAACGAGTCGATGCCAGCCAAGGCATTGACCGACGCGTCAATGTTGTCAAGGCCGACTTTTACGGGCGAACGATAGTGAGTTTGCAACAACAGCATGCGATATGCGCGAGCGTCGTAACGATCTAGCAAATCAGGCAGGTTGGTAACGTTGCCCAAACTCTTGGACATTTTTTCGCCCTCGGTGTCGACGACGAAACCGTTGTGCATCCAATGATGTGCGAAATCTTTACCGAGCGCAACGGCTTGTGCGCGTTCGTTTTCATGATGCGGAAATCGCAAGTCGGCACCGCCGCAATGCAGATCGAAACCTTCACCAAGCAATTCAAGACTCATAACGACGCACTCGCTGTGCCAACCTGGTCGACCTTCGCCCCATGGCGACGGCCACGCTGGCTCGCCTGGTTTCGAAAACTTCCACAACACGAAATCTGCCGGGTGTTTTTTTTGATCGGCGCCAAACACAGTGCGGTCACCTCCACCCGCCAACATGTCGTCAATATTTTGGTGCGCGAGCAAGCCATAATCAGCCACAACGCTCGTACTCATATATATGCCGTCGTCGGTGCGATATGCCGCGTCTTTGGCCACAAGTTCGGCAATCAGCCCAACTATCTGATCCACATATTCGGTTGCGCGCGGCACATCGGTCGGCCGCAGCACACCTAGTCGGGCCATCGATTTGAACCACACATCCTCACACTTTTGGGCAATGTCAAGCCATGCACGATTTTCGCGAGTCGCGCGATCAATAATCTTGTCGTCGATGTCGGTGATGTTCGAAACGAGTCGAACCTTGACCCCCGTCCATTCGAGATAGCGACGCAAAATGTCGTAAACGAGCGTGGCGCGACCGTGTCCGATATGTGGCGGGCCATAAACCGTTGGCCCGCAAAGGTAAATGCTCAGTTCGCCAGGCACGCGCTGTTTGAGCGGGCGAATCTGCGAAGTCGCGGTGTCATACAGATTCAGCACAATGTCTAAGGCTAGGCGAGTACCGTTATTTCGTCATGTCACGCGTACCCGAGAAGCCCACAATCGATGGAGTTGAGGCTCGATTCGTAAAACAATGGGAGCAAGACGGTATTTATCGCTTCGATCGCACTGCAAAACGTGAAGATATTTTCTCGATCGATACCCCACCGCCCACGGTTAGCGGTTCGTTGCACATGGGCCATGTGTTTTCATACACGCACACCGACACACTGGCTCGATTTTGGCGCATGCGCGGCAAGTCAGTTTTTTATCCGATGGGATGGGATGACAACGGTTTGCCGACCGAGCGCCGAGTGCAAAATTTTTATGGTGTCTCGTGCGACCCGTCGCTGAACAATGTCGCGGGTTTTGAACCACCGTTTCGTGGTGATCCTCCAAAAGATGCAAAACCTGTGCCCGTCTCGCGGCCGAACTTCATCGAGTTGTGTGACGAACTAACCGCACAAGACGAAAAAGTTTTTGAAGATTTGTTTCGACGCCTGGGTTTATCAGTCGATTGGAGTCTGCTCTACACGACGATCAGCGAGCACGCGCGACGCACGGCGCAATCAGCATTTTTGCGAAACCTTGAACGCGGCGAGGCATACACGCAAGAAGCGCCGACGCTTTGGGATGTCGACTTTGGCACAGCAGTTGCACAAGCCGAACTCGAAGATCGCGAACGACCCGGTGCATTTCACAAACTGAAATTTCGCGAGGCCGACGACGAGAGCAAGGCGATAATCGTCGAAAGCACTCGCCCAGAACTAATCGCCGCGTGTGTCGGTCTCGTCGCCCACCCCGATGACGCTCGATATCAGCATCTGTTTGGCAAGAATGCGCTCACGCCGATTTTTGGTGTCGAAGTGCCGGTGCACCCTCACCCGTTGGCGCAACCTGACAAAGGTTCAGGTATCGCGATGGTTTGCACATTCGGCGATCTCACCGATGTGATTTGGTGGCGTGAACTTAATCTTGCAACGCGACCCACAATCGGTCGCGACGGCAGGTTCGTCGCACAAGCGCCAGAAATAATGTCGGCACAAGCGCAAGCGAAGTACGCGCGTCTCGCCGGCAAGTCTGCGAAGCAAGCGCAAACTTTGACCGTTGAAATGTTGCGCGAGACTGGCGAACTCACAGAAGAGCCGCGTGCGATCATGCACCCTGTCAAGTTTTATGAAAAGGGTGACCGCCCGCTCGAGATCGTGACAAGTCGGCAGTGGTATATCCGTAATGGTGGACGTGACGAAAAGTTGCGTGAAAAGTTGTTGGCACGCGGCGACGAACTGACATGGCACCCCGACTTCATGCAACATCGATATGCAAACTGGGTTGGCGGACTAAACGGCGATTGGCTCGTCAGCCGACAAAGATATTTCGGAGTTCCGATTCCGTTGTGGTATCGCCTCGATGCGCAAGGCGAAATTATTTACGAAAATCCACTTGTGCCAACGAGTGGGCAGTTGCCGATTGACCCAAGCACAGATCTGCCTGCCGGGT
>CAMBWL010000095.1 GCA_945871625.1 Bifidobacterium breve | reverse complement strand
GGTGGTTTTCCGACTCCGATTCGTACCCGCAAAAAATCTTGAGTTTTTAGATGTTGATTGATTGACTGCAATCCGTTGTGACCCGCGAGCCCACCACCAGATTTGATTTTGACGATTCCAGGCTCCAAATCAAGTTCATCGTGCACGATAATTATTTTTAACGGATCAGTGATTGCGTAGCGGCGGGCGAGTGCTCCAACGGCATTGCCCGATTCGTTCATGAAAGTCGTCGGCATTGCCAACAAGATGTGTTTGCTCTGTGCATTTATCGTTGTGTTGACTTCAACCGCGAGCGCACGATCACGACCTGCTTTGAGTGTCGCATTTAGACGTGTTGCGAGAACTTCGATTGTTTCGAAGCCGACATTGTGCCGGGTGCGCGAGTATTTGGCACCGGGGTTGCCTAGTCCGACGACCAGAAAATCAAATTCAGCACCGCGTCGCTCAAGTCGCTTCGCGCGACCGAACAGCGCCATTGAGACTTACGCCGTAGGTTTTGCGTCGCTCGCAGGAGCAGCACCGGCTGCAGGAGCTGCGCCGTCAGCTGGGACAGCGCCGGCTTCACCTTCGACTGCAGCAGCAACAACAGGTGCGACTTCTTCAATCTTGGTCGTGAGCACGGTGACGATTACCAAATCTGGGTCGCCAACTGCGGTGACACCCGCTGGCAATTCGATTTCTGAAAGATGGATTACGTCTTCCATGCCCATGTCGGTTACGTCGATCAAGATCTCGTTCGGAATATTTGCCGCGGTTGCACGCACTTGAATCGTGTTGACGGTTGCGTCGACCAAACCGCCATCGGCCAAAACTGCCTTCGCGGTGCCCTTGAGGTGGACCGGAATATCCATCGTGATCAATTCGGTGAGCGAGATCTGCATGAAGTCAACATGGCGAACGACGCGCTTCACCGGATCGCGCTGCATCTCTTTGATGATTGCCGGATACTTTGCGTCGCCAACTAGAAGTTCAAGAATCGTGTTCGCACCTGCTGGGCCTGCCAGTGCGACGCGCAGATCACGGCGATCAACTGTGATCTTGACTGGTGTCATGCCGTGACCGTAAACAACGGCAGGTATTTGGTCGGCCAAAACGAGTCGACGCGACTCTGAGCTACCGATTGTGCGACCAATTTTTGTCTTAAGTGATGTTGGCATGATGACTCCGAAAATCGTAAAAGTCGTCAACTGAATGACGGCTTTTTATTCTATGGGTCAAAGCCGATGGTTACCACAAAAATATCGGCGATATCGCCGATATCCGCGACGATTACGCCTGGTTTTCGCCGCCGAACAGATCGCTAACGCTGGCGTCTTCAAACACCGCAGATAAGGCATCGGCCAAGATTTTGGCGACCGAGAGAATCTCAAATTTGGCGATGCGCTTTTCGGGCGCGAGTGGCAGCGTGTTTGTCAGCACGACTCGTGCGATGCGTGAGTTGCTCAGACGCTCGACCGCCGGCCCAGACAGCACGCCGTGTGTCGCCATCGCCCAAACTTCTTTGGCACCTCGGGCATAAAGCAACTCGGCTGCGCTGCAAATTGTGCCGCCAGTGTCGATCATGTCATCGGCAAGAATGCACAGTCGACCTTCGACATCACCGATGACTTCTTTGGCTTCGGCAACATTCGTCGTGTTCTTGGGGCGGCGCTTGTTGATGAACGCAACATCTGCACTCATATCGGTGAGGTGTTGGGCGAATCGCTCGGCAACTTTCACTCGCCCTGCGTCTGGCGAAACGATGACCAGACCTTCTCTGGCGTTGTCGCGAACGTATCGCTCAAGCACGGGAATCGCGGTCAAGTGATCAACCGGGCCCTCGAAGAAGCCTTGAATTTGTCCGCTATGCAGGTCGATTGACACCATCCGCTTCGAGCCTGCTGCTTTGAACATGTCTGCAATCAGGCGGGCGGTAATCGGTTCGCGTCCTTCGGCTTTGCGGTCTTGTCGTGCGTATCCATAAAAAGGACAAACTGCCGTGACGCGTTTTGCCGACGCACGATACGCAGTGTCGATCATGATCAGTTGCTCCATGATCGAGTCGTTAATGCTGCGACCATCGTGACTGCAATGTGTTTGCATGATGAAAACATCGCCACCACGAATGCTTTCGCCAAATCTTGGCCGAAGTTCTCCGTTTGCGAATTCGATGATGTTGGCTTCGCCGAGTTGAACGTTCAAGTGCTGAGCGACTTCTTGGGCGAGTGCGGGGTGTGTGCGGCCCGTATAGAGGGCCATTCTTTTGGTGGTGACTTTGTCGATGGTTTTATTCACTGTGAGCCATCATAGAACGAACCGGTGATTGCCTCGTCAGATACGACGCTGCCAGGTGGGAGGTTGGCAAACGGGCCGACGATTGCTTTTTTGCCGATTTTTGAATCTTTGCTATTGGTCGTTTCGACGCGAGACCCGGCGCCGACGACCGTATTTACAAGGCGCGTATTTGGTCCGATTTCGCAATCATCGCCGATTTCGGTGAGTCCTTGCAGAATCGTGCCCGGCAACAGAGTGACATCCTTGCCAATCTTCACGGTGACATCGATGAATGTCTGATGTGGGTCGAACATCGTCACGCCAGACTTCAGCCAAGCCGTGTTGGTGCGACTTCGCAATTCGCGCTCGGCCATCGCCAGTTGCCAGCGGTCGTTGACCCCGACGACTTCGCTGGCGGGCGCGGTGTGTGAGCCGACTTGGTGACCCATACTCGCCAGAACTTCTATCGCGTCAGTCAAGTAGTACTCGGATTGCGAGTTGTTGTTTGAAATACGTCGCAATGCGGGGCCGAGGAGGTCGCGACGAAATGCATAAATGCTGGTGTTGATTTCGTGGATTGATTTGATTTCTGGTGAGGCATCACGCTCCTCGACAACTTTTAGAATGCGGTCGTCTTTCGCGCGCACGATGCGACCATAACCAGTTGGTGCGTCGACGAATGCGGTCAATACGGTTGCTGCGTTGTTCGAGTTTTGATGCTCGTTGACGAGCGTCGAGATCGTGCTTGCTTTGAGCAGCGGTGTATCACCGGGCATGACGATGATTGTTGAAGTGTCCGAGACTTCGCTAGTGGCGCCGACTGCAGCGTCGACACTGGCTAATCCGACGATTGTTGCATCGCCCGTGCCACGCTGAACTTTTTGCTCGGCGAATGAAACGTGAGCCCATGTTGGTGCTTGTTTGGTGACGACTTCGGTGACTTGTTTGGCGGCATGACCGACGACGATCACAGTTTTTTTGAGTTGCAGTTCGTGCAGTGCGCCGATCACATGAATGATCATTTCTTGGCCGCAGATAATGTGCAACGGTTTTGGTCGGGTTGATTGCATTCTCGTGCCTTCGCCCGCAGCGAGGACAATTGCGTAAACCGGCACGCAATATTTATACACGATCTATTTGGGCGTCGATGCGGCGCCTGTGAAAGTTCCGGGGAGAGGACTCGAACCCCTATATACGGGACCAAAACCCGTTGTCCTGCCATTGAACGACCCCGGAATGGGTATCGGCTGACGCCTCTACGGTAGCGAATTTTGTGTGTCGTTTCCCATCTGTGTCAGATATCGTGTTGCGAGACATGGGATCACTGGTTAAGCGCCGCCGCAAGCGAATGCGCAAGAAAAAGCACAAGAAGATGCTTCGCCGTACCCGTCATCAACGCAACAAATAGCACGCTTCGCGCCATCTCTACGCGTCATCAACGCAACAAATAGCACGCTTCGTACTGTCTCTGCGAGCGCTCAGGATTTTAAGTTGTGCGGGTGGTGATGACTGTTGCGTCGGGCAGTTGCGCGGCGAGGTTGGCAAAGTTGCCGTCCAGCCACCAGGTTGAACCACTGCCTGCAAGTGTTGGTTCAACACCTGCAGCGTTAGCAATTTTCTTTTTCCATTCGGCGAGGCGCGGTTCGACGTTGATCGCCGCTGGCTCTAGATCGTTGACACCCGAATGCTTGAGCGATGTCTTGCAAAAATCTGTAAGTTGATCGAACGCGTGATACACCGCAGGTGTTGAAACTCGAAATGGTGGCACGACGAGGGTGATTTCGCGTGAAATTTTTTTCAGAGGACTAACAATTTCGCCGATGCCAGTGACTCGCGCCCGGCCGCCGACCATGCAAAACGCGATGTCGGCGCCAAGTTTTGCTGCACTTACCAAATCGGTGAACCCAGCCCAGCGCAAAATTGCTGCTGCATCGGCAGAACCGCCGCCGAGGCCG
>CAMBWL010000094.1 GCA_945871625.1 Bifidobacterium breve | reverse complement strand
CCGTCAAAACCGCGCGGTCGCAGAACCAAAACATCGTTCTCGAAAGTCGCAGCGACCGTGATCGAAGTCTTGAAGTCGACGGCCATCACATCATTGACACCGTTTTCAAAGGTGCCATCGGCATACATGTCGTGCACCACACCACCAGCGGTGATCACAACACGATTGCCAGCCTGCTCGATGCGTTCGAGATGTTGCCAAACTTTTAGAGTCGGTGGCGCGACTTCACCGTTGACACGAACATCGATCGCCCGCCATAATCCACGGAAATCTGCGACGCCTACTGACAGCGAATCGGTGCAGGTTGCCAAAATCGGCGGCGGCATCTGCTCGCCGTAGCCACCCGGTGGTGTAGACGCTTTCGGGATTTCAAGAACACTTGGCATGCCGTAACGCTAGACCTGAGAAGCGCGGCCTGCCCAATATGGGGCGCGCAAATCTCGCTTTAAAATCTTGCCTGAACCGGTCTTGGGCAATTCGTCACTCCACGAGACTGAACGCGGCACTTTGTAACTCGCCAGATGCACGCGAGCATAAACATCAACATCAGCCTCGGTCAGCGTCGAGCCCGGGCGCCGAACGATCACCGCGTGGACCATCTCTCCCCACTCTTCGTTCGGAATGCCGAACACGGCAGCCTCATAGATTTCGTCGTGAATTTCGAGCACGCCTTCAATCTCGGCCGGGTAGATATTCATGCCCGCCGAAATAATCATGTCTTTCTTGCGATCACATATGTATAGGTAGCCCTCTTCGTCGCGGTAGGCGATGTCGCCGACGGTTTGATATCCGTGCTTCTGGTCGGCGACATATTTATCGTGCTGCTTGTAGTAGTCAGCAAAAACCGAAGGGCTCTTGACATACAACTCGCCCGGATGTTGCGGGCCGAAACCCGTCACCTCGTTGCCCTGGTCATCGAACAATTTGACTTCTACAAGTGGCGATGGCTTGCCGCATGAACCAGGTTTGCGCAACTGGTCTTCAGGCAGCAACACGCAATTGACGCCAAGTTCGGTCGAACCGTAGATCTCGTATAGCGAAATCGCAGGAAAGTAATCGAGATACATTTTCTTCAGCGTCATGCTCCATGGTGCGGCGTTGGCGACCATGCACCGCATCGACGAAACATTATATTTTGCTTTAGTTTCAGCGGGCAGATTACAAATCATTCGAATCGGTGTCGGTGCGCTAAAAGTAGTCGACGCTTTATATTTATCGACCAAGCGCAACCAATCTTGTGGATCAAATTTGTGCTGCGTGACAATCGTCTGACCAAACGCCAATGCCGAATACATAAAACCACCGGGTCCGCTGTGATAAAGCGGGCCAGTTGTCAGATAAATATCGTCTTGTGTCGCACCGAGCAACATAGCGAGAGCAAAACCTTGCTCTGGGCTCGTACGTGAAGTGCGCAAAGCACCTTTTGGTTTCCCTGTAGTGCCTGACGTGTAGATCATCACCGCACCTGGATCGCGATCTACGGGAATTTCGGGCTCGAGCGGTGAGGCCTGCGCCATCAACGCATCACATGATTGCATTTTTTCTGGTGCCGCGCCGTCGTAGACGAGAACCTGCTTTATTTTTGGAATACGATCGGCAATTCGTTGAAACATCGGCGCATAGTCGGCGTCAACGTAAACAACCGTGGCATCACAATGATCGGTAACATACGCGGCTTCGTCGTCGCTCAGTCGATAATTGAGTGGCACCGCGGTGACGCCGAGTTTTCGTGCAGCATTCGTCATCACGACTACGCCGACAGAATTCGGGCCGCACCAAATAACTTTTTGTCCAGCCTCTGTTAACCCGACATCTATCAAGACGTTTGCCAAACGATTTGATTCTTCGTTGAGTTGCTTCCATGTCAGCGTTCGAATTTTGCCGTTCGGTCGGTCATCGATCACCGCCATCTTGTCGGGCTGCGACTGCGCGTATCCCACCAAAAAATCAGCCATGCATATCCAAGATAGTCAAGGTATGACTCGTAGCCTAAATGCCTGTGATTCTGATCGACGCCCAAAGCTTAAAAGCCTCTCGACCGAATCGACCGTTATTTGACGATATTTCGTTGACTCTTAGCGACGGCGATCGCATCGGCGTTGTTGGATTAAACGGCTGCGGCAAAAGCACTCTGTTGCGAATTTTAAGTGGCGACTACTCGCCAGATTCGGGCGTCGTTCGATACGGTCGCGGCGCACGCATTGGCATGCTTGCTCAACAACCTGTGTTGCCACGCGGTTCGGTGCGCGACGCAGTCTCTGAAGATTGGCGCGGCGAAGCGATGCTCGACCGACTTGGCATGTCGGGTTTGATCGACGCACAAACAAACGAACTCTCAGGCGGCCAACAAAAACGTGTTGCGCTCGCCAAACTTCTAGTCAGCGAATGGGATGCACTAATTCTCGACGAACCGACAAATCATTTAGATCTCGATGCCATCGCCTATCTCGAAGAATGGCTGGCAAATTTTCGTGGCGGTTTGATTTTAGTGACGCACGACCGCCACGTACTTGATCGCGTGACGACAAAAGTTCTCGAGATCGATCGCGGAAAGGCATATTTGCATATGCCCGCAAATCGCAATGCTGGTTCGGGCTACGCCGCATATCTCGCCGCACGAATCGAACGCGAAGAACAAGCGGTGACGGCCGAACAGAAGCGAAAGAATTTAGCCCGCACCGAACTTGCATGGTTGCGTCGCGGCGCGCCAGCACGAACAACAAAACCAAAAGCGCGTATCGACGCCGCGACTGAGTTGGTGAATCGTCGCCCCGAAGCGGCAGCTCGTTCTGGCGAAATTGGTCTGTCACTCGGCAGTCAGCGCCTCGGCTCAAAGGGCATCGAACTCGTAGGCGTTGGCTTTTCGTGGCCCGGCGCGGGCGCGCTCGTTTTAAACCCGTTCGATCACTTGCTCGAACCCGGCGATCGCCTCGGCATCGTCGGCCCCAACGGCGCAGGCAAAAGCACTTTGCTTGATCTGATTTCGGGTCGGCTTAAACCGAGTCATGGTCACTTAGATATCGGCAGCACTGTGAAGATTGGTTACTACGACCAACTCGGCCGCGAACTGAACGTGAATCAGCGTGTGCGCGAAGCAGTTGCCGGCGACAAAGGTCAGCCATCAATCGAAGACAACCAGTTGATGCGCCAATTTTGGTTTGACGGCGATACACAATATGCGCCGATCTCGACATTGTCGGGTGGTGAGCGACGACGACTGCAACTTTTGTTGACGCTGATTGAACAGCCCAACGTTTTGTTGCTTGACGAGCCGACAAACGATTTAGATCTCGACACTCTGCGTGCCCTCGAAGATTATTTGGATGAATGGCCGGGCATTGTCGTAGTCGTCAGCCACGACCGGGTTTTTCTCGATCGCACAGTTATTGACGTGCTCGCGCTCGACGGCGTTGGCGGCGCAGCAGTTGTGCGTGGCGGCGTCGCAGGCTGGCTCAAGCAGCGAAACGCAGCACCGACAGAACAAATGTCTGGCGCGCAACGCGGCAAATTGATTGCGACTCCGACAATTGCGGCGGCCGAACTCGCCCAAAAACCAAAATCGTCAAAGTCGTCAAAGAGCCCGAGCACTGTGCGACGGCTAATCACGCAATCTGAAACTGCTTTGGCCAAAGCCACCTCTGAACTCGAAAAACTCACCGCGCAGATGGCATCTGTCGGCAAGGACCACGTTAAATTGGCAAAAATTAGCGAAGAGTTAGCCAAGGCTCAAGCCAAAGTTAACAGTGCCGAAGAAACCTGGCTAACCCTCGTTGCGGAAGCCGAATAGGTGCGAAGCTGAACTAATCTAAAAGCGTGCTAGTTGACGAGGCAAAATATCTAGACGGAAAGCGCGTTCACGAATCTGTTGGTGACCCGCAAAAGCTATTCACATGGATTGGCCTAGTTGAACCGACCGAACCAGAACTAAAGATCTTTCAGAATAGGTTTCACCTGAATCCCCTCGCTATTGAAGACGCCCTCTCTGGCAAACAGCGCCCGAAACTCGATATCTATCACGAGCACTCGTTGCTTCTACTGAAAACAGTCAACTACGACACCAACACCGAGCGAGTTGTTCTCGGCGACATGACGATCATGTTTTCATCAAACTTTTTGCTCACTGTTCGACACGGCGAGGCGATGCCACTGAGTTCAATTCGTGCCGACCTCGAAAGTCATCCGGCAAAGCTTGCTGGCGGTTCAACCGCGGTGTTGCACGAGTTGGTCGACAGACTCGTCGACCAATA
>CAMBWL010000093.1 GCA_945871625.1 Bifidobacterium breve | reverse complement strand
AGCCTTGGCTGCAAGGTTGTTAGAAATTTCGTCAGCCTCGATGTCGCCGGCGAATTTGCCGCTGACTTCGAAGCCACTTCGCGCTGGGTCGAGGATCAATTCGTCGGCGAAATCGAGTGTGACCATCTCGGCATCAATTAAATGAAAGCCATCTTGACGGATGCCCGTGACGCGAAGTGAAAGCGTGAGTTTGGCTGGCGCAACAAGTGAAACGATTTGCGGGTTCATCGCGTTGAGCCCGCCAGGCGACTGTCGATTGATTTGCGCAACCGACCCCACGCCGCCAAGTCAAGTTGTTCGGCCCGTGATTCGGGGTTGACATCTGCGGTTGCAAAATCATCAGGGGTTGCGATGTCAACAAGTGCGCGACGCAACATTTTGCGGCGCTTGGCGAAGCCCGCCCGCACCAACGCAAACAGCTCTTTGGCAACGACACCGCTAACGCCAGGTTCACTGCGCCGACGAATATCAACCAGTGCCGAATCGACACGCGGCTGCGGATAGAAAACCGAGGGTGGCACTTGTCCGACGATTTTAGAACTTGCCCAATAATCGATCTTCACGCTCACCGCGCCGTAAGGGTCGGTGCCGGCACGAGCAACAAGTCGATCAGCGACCTCACTTTGCACCATTACCAACATGTGCTCGACTTCGGCGATGCCATCCAGCAAATCTGCGACGATGATCGTCGCCACGTTGTAGGGCAAGTTGGCTACAACATGCCAATGTTTCGTCTTGGCGAGCAGTGGTTGCCAGTCGAGTTGCATTGCGTCGGCGTGAAGCACTTCGATGTTTGCGAGATGCCTCGTGTTCGCTCGCAATACTTCGACTAGGCCGTTATCAATTTCGACCGCAACGACGTTGGCGCCGGTCTCGGCCAGCGCAAGTGTCAGTGAGCCCAGGCCGGCACCGATTTCGAGCACGAAGTCGCCATTGCCGACCTCGGCAAGTCGTGCGATTTTGTGCACCGTGTTGGCATCAACGACAAAGTTTTGACCAAACGCACGACGTGGAGCAAGCCCGTGACGCTCGAGCATTGTGACGATTTCGGTGCGGGAGAAAGTCACGAGTTACTAATTACCACGAAACAGTCACAGGTATCGGTGCGTCGACCAGATTAGCCAGCGACTCAAAAACTTTTGTGTGCAAGAGCATTGTCGCACCCGACGGCAGAGATGTGCGAAAAACATTTGTGCAAGTCGTCGTTCGTCCGTTGTTCAAATTTTGCACAGAGATCTTGATGCCCAATGGCGCTTGTGGTATGTAGCAAACGATTTCTGGTGCATTGTCAAAATTGCTGAACGAAGCAATTGCTTGAATGCCGATCAAACTGCTGGCGGGATAGGCGATTTGCGCCGAGCCATCTTGCACGATCGGTGCCGGGCCACCCAAAATAATCGGTTCAAGCGAACCATCTTCAGTTGATTCGAGCGCCGAATCAGGTTGCGTCGTCGTAACCGCGACGAGAGCATCATCGCCGTCGTTATTGCTGCGACCGATCAACAAAAACGGCAGCACAAGAATTGTCACAAGCGCAGCGAGTGCGATTCGCCGTCGTTCAAAAGTTGAAAATAACAACATAATCAGGTTAGGCAGCGATACCCGGGAAAGCAATCGTCGCATTTCGTGTCGTTTGTCTTGCAATTTCATCAACCGAAACATTTCGAATTTCGGCGAGGCACGCACCAACTTCGACCAGAAATGCGGGTTGATTCGACTTTCCGCGATGTGGCACAGGCGCCAGAAACGGGCTGTCGGTTTCGACGAGCATTTTGTCGGGGCTGCAAATCGTTGCTGCGTCGCGAATCTCCTGTGCTTTTTTGAATGTGACAATGCCAGAAAACGAAAGATACGCACCGATGTCCAGACACTTTTTGGCTTCGACTGGCGAACCGGTGAAGCAATGAAAAATCGTTCGCTCGGGCACGCCACACGATTGAAGAATTTCAAAAGTTTCATCCCATGCTTCGCGCGTGTGAATGACCAGCGGGAGTTTGTGTTGATGGGCGAGCGCAATCTGGGCGGCGAAAATCTCACGCTGCACGGCGCGGTCAGAATGGTCGTAGTAGTAGTCGAGTCCGCATTCTCCGATCGCAACAACACGCTCATGGGTGATCAACTCGTGCAAACCGTCGAGTCCGTTTTTTGCATCGTGCGGGTGCAAACCAACAGTGGCCCAAACATCCTCGTTTAAAACAGCCAAATCGATCGCCGCCTTCGAAGTCGTGAGATCTGTGCCGATCGTGATCATTCGCCTCACACCTGCCTCGCGTGCCGCGACCAACGCAGCGTCAGCACCACCCGGGATATCTTCGTAGGTCACATGACAGTGCGTGTCGACCCAATCCGGCTTTTCGATTTGTGAACTCGCCATAACTAAATCTTTTTACGTGGAAACAGTGGCTCGCCCTTCGTCACGCTCGTGCCGCCTGGATAGCGACCCCACTGCGTGTCGGCGCCAACGCGCTGATCAGAAACTTCGCCCGTCATTCCGAGTCGTTGCCAAACATCTTGACAAGTTCTTGGCATCGCGGGGCTGGCCAAAATCGTCACGATCCGCAATGCTTCGAGCGCATCACCCATGACGATGTCTAGTTCTTTGCCCGGCTCCATCTTCCATGGTTCGTTGGTTTCAAGAAACGCGTTCGTTGCACGGATCAACGACCAAGTGGCATCAAGCGCACGACCAGGTTGAACATTTTGCCATTCTCGAATTGTTTCGCTGACACTTTGTGCAGCGATCGCCGCAAGCGGGCTCTTGGTAGATGGCACTGGCCCGATGCCGCCGCACTTTTTTTCGACGACGGTTGCGACGCGCGCGGCCAGGTTGCCGAAGTTGTTCGCGAGATCTGAGTTGTAGCGCGACAGTAATCCCTCATAAGAAAAATCACCATCGTTGCCGTAATTAGTGTCGGCCAAAACGTAATAGCGAAAACCGTCGACGCCGATTTCGTCGATCAAGTCGAGTGGGTTGACGACGTTGCCCGTCGTCTTCGACATTTTTTCTCCGCCAACCAACAACCATCCGCCAACTGCCCAACCCTTTGGTGGCTCTAAGCCGGCTGACATCAACATCGCCGGCCAATAAACGCAGTGAAAACGGATGATGTCTTTGCCGATGAAGTGATAATCGACCGGCCAGTTGGCGGCGAACTGTTTCTCGTCGGTGCCGTAACCGTGCGCGGTGATGTAGTTGGCAAGCGCGTCGAACCAAACGTATGCGACATGCGATTTGTCCCACGGCAATTCGATGCCCCAGGTCAAAGTTTTGCGACTGACAGAAAAATCGCGCAAGCCTTGCTTGATGAAGCCAGTCACTTCGTTGACGCGGTGGTCGGGTTTGATCGCATCTGGATGATCGGCATACCACTTGAGAAGTTTTTCTTCGTATCGCGAAAGGCGAAAGAAGTAGTTTTCTTCTTCGACGTATTCGGCCTTCGTGTTGTGGATTTTGCATTTGCCATTGTCGAGTTCTTCGGGGGTGTAATACGCCTCACATGCCACGCAGTAATGGCCGCGGTAAGTGTCGACCTCGATATCGCCCGCGTCGTAGCAAGCCTGCAAAAGTTTTTGCACGCCGACTTTGTGCCGCTCTTCAGTGGTGCGAATGAAGTCGCTGACATCGATGTTCAGGCGCTGCCAAGCGTCGGCAAACAACGGTGCGATCTTGTCGCAAAATTGTTTGGGCGAAACACCTTCGGCATCGGCAAATTGCTGAATCTTCAAACCGTGCTCGTCGGTGCCCGTCAATAGGTGTACATCGTCGCCGCAAAGTTTGTGCCAGCGGCAAACAGCATCAGTAATAATCGTCGTGTAGGCGTGACCGAGGTGAGGTTTGGCGTTGACATAATAAATTGGCGTCGTCGCCGAAAACTTCTTCACTGTTATATCTTAAACGTCGTCGCGAACTTGGAGCGCTAGTTCGTAGACATGGCGTTTGGCGACGCCGAAGCGTGCCGAGACTCGGGCGGCAGAATCTTTGCGACTGACACCCTTATTCATTTCAGAACGAATCGCTTCGACTAGTTCTTCGTTCGTTGGCGGAGTAGGTGGCTTTGCCGGTTCAAGAATGACCACGAATTCACCGCGTGGCTCGGTCGCAGCGAAGTGCATATTGGCATCTTGCAAAGTGCCACGCCAGAACTCTTCGTGCAGTTTCGTGAGTTCACGGGCGATCACGACCCGGCGAACCGCACCACACGCAGTCGTCAGGTCGCTCAGAGTTTTTATCAAACGATGCGGTGCCTCGTAATAAATAGTCGTTCGCGACTCTGTTGT
>CAMBWL010000092.1 GCA_945871625.1 Bifidobacterium breve | reverse complement strand
ATGGCTGGTCAAGGTTTGATTGTTGGCGTTGGCACGATTGATTATCCGGCCGAATTTCAAGGCAGCGATGAGCGTGCTCTCGGTCGACTCGGCGTGTCAAAAGTTGTGACGGTTACGAGCACATATGACCACCGCATAATTCAGGGCGCCGAAAGCGGAAGGTTCTTGAAATATGTGCACGAGTTGTTGACGGGCGAGCACAACTTTTATGCCGATGTGTTCAGCAGTCTGGGTGTGCCGTATGAATCGGTGAAATGGCGGGATGACTCGAATTCGCTTGACAGCGAAGATGCCTTGCTCGAAAAGCAGATGCAGATCGCGACTCTGATTCGCGTGCATCGCGTGCGTGGACACTTAATCGCAGATCTTGATCCACTGCATTGGCGCGCCCCACGAATGCCACGCGAACTTGACCCTGCGACATATGGCCTGACCGGTTGGGACTTGGATCGCGAATTCTTGACCGGAGGCGTCGGCGGTGTCAGTCGAGCGACTCTTGGCGAATTGCTGGGTGTGCTGCGCGACGCGTATTGCCGCACGATTGGCGTCGAATATATGCACATTCAAAACACCGATGAGCAGCGATGGATTCAAGAACATTTTGAAGGTGTGAAGCGCAACGACTTTGCGGTTGACAAGATTCGTGTGCTTGAAAGGCTGAATGCAGCCGAGGCGTTCGAGCGCTTTTTATCGACAAAGTATGTCGGCACCAAACGGTTTGGTCTTGAAGGCGCAGAATCAGCGATACCAATTCTTGACAAGATTTTGAATTTGGCGACCGATGCAAAAATGCACGGCACCGTGATCGGCATGGCTCACCGTGGTCGGTTAAATGTGTTGGCCAATGTCGTGGGCAAAGAATACGACCAAATTTTTCAAGAGTTCGAAGGTTACGTCGACCCGTCGTCGGTGCAGGGCTCGGGCGATGTCAAGTATCACCTTGGCGCAATAGGCGAGTTCGTCGCCGAGAGCGGCGCAAAGATGCATGTCGAGTTGGTATCGAACCCGAGTCACCTAGAAACTGTCAACCCTGTTGTGCTCGGTACGGTGCGAGCGATGCAAGACCAGATCGAGCCGCCACTCGCATACAGCGTGTTGTCGTTGGCGATTCACGGTGACGCGGCATTTGCTGGTCAAGGTGTGGTTGCCGAGTGCTTGGCGATGAGCGATACATCCGGGTATCGCGTTGGCGGCACGATTCATTTGATTATCGACAACCAGATCGGCTTTACGACGTCGCCTGAGTATGCGCGCTCGTCGCAATATTGCAGTGATGTTGCGAAAACCGTTCAAGCGCCGATTTTTCATGTCAACGGCGACGATCCAGAGGCATGCGTGCGAGTTGCTCAACTGGCGTTTGAATATCGACAGGCGTTTCACAAAGATGTCGTGATCGACATGATTTGTTATCGCCGATACGGGCACAACGAAGGAGACGACCCGAGTTACACCCAACCGTTGATGTACAAGGCGATTGCCGAGCGTCGTAGCGTGCGCAAACTTTATGTCGAGACTCTCGTTCGGCGCGGTGACATCACCGTCGAGCAGGCCGAAAAATCGTTGACTGACTATCAGGCCAAACTGCAAGGTGCTCTAGAGCAGACCCGTGCCAAGACGACCGAAAAAGTAATCGCCGCTAAACCACCTGCGCCGATTGGCGTGATTCCACACTTTCAAACTGGTGCACCGCGTCAGAACTTGGACGCCGTGTTGACACAACTGCGCAATTATCCGAGCAACTTCATGGTGCATCCGAAACTTTTGCGCCAGTTTGAAGCGCGAGATGCAATGATCCATAAAGACGGCGAAGTTGACTGGGCGACTGCCGAAGCCCTGGCGATCGGCAGTCTGGTGCTAGAAGGCACATCGGTGCGTCTTGCGGGGCAAGACTCGCGGCGCGGAACTTTCAGTCACCGTCACTCGACTTTGGTGGACTATTTAAACGAACGTCGCTGGGTGCCGCTTGCCGAGATGCCCGAGGCGACCGGTCGTTTCTGGGTTTACGACTCGTTGTTGAGCGAATATGCGGCACTCGGTTTTGAATATGGATACGCGCACGCCAATCAAAAAGCGCTCGTGATGTGGGAAGCGCAGTTCGGCGACTTCGTCAATGGTGCGCAAATAATCATCGACCAATATTTGGTTGCAGCAGAAGATAAGTGGCAGCAGCGCAACGGGTTGGTGTTGTTGTTGCCACACGGCTACGAAGGTCAGGGCCCCGAGCATTCGTCGGCACGAATCGAGCGGTTCTTGCAGTTGTGTGCCGAAGACAACATTCAGGTTTGCAACCCGACGACTGCTGCGCAGCTCTTCCATTTGCTGCGTCGTCAAGTGAAGCAAAGCCACATCAAACCGCTGGTAATTTTTTCGCCGAAGCAACCATTGCGAATGAAGCAAAGTCGCTCACGAATAGATGAATTAACGACCGGAAGTTTTGAAGAGGTGCTCGATGATTCGACGATTGCAAACGCGAATGAAGTTTCTCGAGTTATTTTCTGCAGCGGCAAAGTCGCATGGGACGCGATTGCCGAGCGCGACAAGCGTGGCGCAAAATATGCGATCGTGCGTCTCGAACAGCTGTATCCGTTTCCGATCAAGCAGATAAAGCAGATCTTGGCGAAATATAGCAACGCCAAAGAACTGGTTTGGTTGCAAGAAGAACCAGAGAACATGGGACCGAGATATTTCGTCGACGACCGCATCTGGTCGCTGAAGCAAGACGGATACACGCTGCATCATGTGGCTCGAGTCGAGTCGGGAAGCCCGGCGACCGGCTCAAAGACAATTCACGATCAAGAACTCGATGACCTAATGGCTCAAACATTCGCTAACTGGTAACTAGTTAGCGGTGGTTGAATGAGAGAGTGATTAAATCGTTTTCGCATGTCGTAGTTGATGGCTCAAATCTTGCGACCGAAGGCCGAACCGAACCGAGCCTGAAACAACTTAATGATGCCGTGTTGGCATTTATGAACGAGTTTCCGGGCACCAAAGTGACCGTGGTTGTTGATGCAACATTCGGTCATCGAATTGATCGTCGTGAGCGAGCCGAGTTCGATGAGGCAATAAACAACAATGAACTTGTTGCACCCCCAGCAGGCGCAGTTGGTCGCGGAGATGGTTTCGTGTTGACGATTGCCGACAAAGTCAAGGCGAGCATTTTATCCAATGACAGTTATCAAGAATTTCACGAGCAATATAAATGGTTGTTCGATGAGGGTCGATTGATCGGCGGCAAGCCGGTGCCGAATGTGGGTTGGGTTTTTATTCGACGATTGCCGGTGCGAAAACTCGCTGGTCGAGAGTCGGCGGCAACTATGCGTCGCGCCAAGTCGACTCGTTCGCCGATGCGACCGATGCCTGTGCCGAAGTCACCGCCACCGAAAGCCTCGGTGTCGAAGTCGAATCCACAAAAAGTCGTGACACAAAAAGTTGTAACGCAAAAAGTAACAGCACAAAAATCGCAACCACCAAAGCTCAACGAATTGACACCCTTTTTGAATTTCGTCGAGAAGAATCCGATTGGCACAAAAGTTAAAGGCGCAGTAGACAGTTATGCGTCGCACGGCGTTCACGTAAAAATCGGCGAAGTTTCGGGCTACTTGCCGATGCGAATGATGGCCAACCCGATTCCACGCAGTGCGCGCGAGCACGTAAAACTGGGAGCAGTGCTGAGTTTGGTCGTTGTCGGCTATACGCCATCACGGCGAAGTGTTGAACTTGCCGTATTTGGCATGGAGTCTCTGGCGACGCAAAAGGCGCAGGTGAAAACGCACACGCAACGCAACGCACAAGCCAGGACGCATACTTCGCGGGGTCAGCAAGCCAAGAAAGCCAAGCGAAGATCGCGGCACCGCAAGCCGGTTGCAAAGAAGAGCGCGCCGAGTAAGAAGCGTTAAACGCTTTTTGAGTACGGTGTTCTCGTGCTAATTGCGACATGGAACGTCAACTCGCTTAAAGCCCGACTCGAGCGCGTCACCCAGTGGGTGAATGAGAATCAACCAGATGTGTTGTGCATGCAAGAAACAAAGATGAAGGACGAAGTGTTTCCTGCTTTGACTTTTGCTGAAATGGGTTACGAGTCTGCGCACTTTGGCCAAGGTCAATGGAATGGCGTGGCGATTATCTCAAAAGTTGGTTTGACGGATGTTGTCACGAACTTTGCCAAGCCGATTGCGCCCGACCATGAGGCAAGAATAATTTCGGCTACCTGCAATGGTGTAAAAGTCGTGAGTGTGTATGTGCCCAATGGTCGATCGCTTGAAGACGACCACTACAAGTACAAGCTTGAGTGGATGAAAAAATTAAAACAGCATGCCGATGTAATCGCCAAGCCGAGTGAACGGCTCGT
>CAMBWL010000091.1 GCA_945871625.1 Bifidobacterium breve | reverse complement strand
AATGCCAGAACTGCCAGAAGTCGAGACGGTGCGCCGCGGATTGCAACAAAATTTTGTCGGCCGCAAAATAACAAAAGTCGAAGTAGGTCGCGAGCGAACCGTGCGCCGCACAAGTCGTGAGGCCCTGATTGACGGCTTGACCGGTGTGAAAGTTCTCTCGGCGACTCGGCGCGGCAAATATCTGATCTGCGCCCTTGACTCGGGGCAAAAATTGATGGTCCATCTGCGGATGAGCGGAAGGTTGATCATTGCCAAACCAGGCGCATCGCGCCCTCCGCACACGCATGTGGTGCTGCATCTGGCCAAGACCGACTCGGTTGAGAGTGAATTATGGTTTGTTGACCCGCGGACCTTTGGTGAAGTCGTCGTATTTGATCCCGACAAAGTCAAAACTCAAATGCCTGATTTGGTGAACTTGGGTGTCGACCCGTTGACCGACGAGTTTTCGCCGCAAATTCTGCAGGGTCTGTTCAAAAATCGGCGCGGAAATTTAAAAGCGTTGCTGCTGAACCAACATTTTGTGGCCGGCATCGGCAATATTTATGCCGACGAAATTCTGCACCTGGCGAAATTGCGGCCCGATCGTCTGCCCGGCAGGTTGACCACGGCGACGCTGACGCGACTGCATGCGGCGATCGTCGAGGTGTTGAACAAAGCCGTGGTGGCTGGTGGCAGCACCTTGAAAGACACGCAATATGTTGATTTAGACGGTCAAACGGGCAGTTTTCAGGACGAACACCGTGTTTATGGTCGTGCTGGGTTGCAATGTCTGAGTTGTCGCAAAGGTCGAATTTTGATGACGGTCGTGGCAGGTCGAACGACTTGCTATTGCTCGGCTTGTCAACACTGAAGTTCAAGTTTTGCGCTGCAATATGAAGTAATCTCGGCGTCTGAGTGTTTCTTAAATCATTGACCCTTAAAGGCTTTAAGTCCTTCGCTGACACAACAGTGATGGAACTTGAGCCAGGCGTGACCGTCGTGGTCGGGCCAAACGGCTCGGGAAAGTCAAACGTGGTCGACGCCATCGCCTGGGTTTTGGGTGCCCAAGCCCCTAGTTCGGTGCGCAGTCAAAAAATGGATGATGTGATTTTCGCCGGCACATCCAAGCGCCCAGCCTTGGGTCGGGCCGAAGTCGTGCTGACGATCGACAACTCGGCGGGTTTGTTGCCGATTGAGTTTTCAGAGGTAAGCGTGAGTCGAACACTGTTTCGCAGTGGCGAAAGCGAATATGCGATCAACGGAATTAGCTGTCGATTGTTGGATGTGCAAGACCTGCTTTCGGACGCCGGCGTTGGGCGTCAGCAGCACGTGATTGTTAGTCAAGGACAAATCGACGCGGTGTTGAACGCCCGACCAGAGGACCGCCGTGCAATCATCGAAGAAGCCTCAGGTGTATTGAAGCATCGCAAGCGCAAAGAAAAAGCTGAGCGTCGTCTTGAAGGCACCGAAGCAAATTTATTGCGAGCACAAGATTTGTTGCGCGAAGTTCGCCGTCAGTTGCGTCCGCTCGAGCGTCAGGCAGATGCCGCACGGCGACACGGCGCGGTTGCGACTGAGTTGCGGACGCTGCAACTTTACATTTCTGGTCGTGAAATAGCCGCATTGCGATCGCGTCTTGAAAATTCGGCAGTCGACAAAGTTGAAGGCGAGACGAACGAAAAAGCATTTCGCGCCAGACTCGCGAGTCTCGACACTGCAGTCATGGCCGACGAAGCCGAATTGACGGCACGAGGTGAATCGGGCACGAGCGATGATTTGGTGCGAGTCGAACAATTGTTGGGTCGTGCGCGCGGTCAAATCGCAGTTTTGGCAGAGCGCCGCCGTTCGGTCGAACGCGACCGTGGTCAATTGGCCGACTCGGGTGTCATCGCTTCGCTCGAAGCAGATGCGGCAACGGCACGCGAAGAACTTGATCGTGTTTCGGCGGCACTCGCCGAGTTGTCGGCACAAGAAGTAGAACTTGCGCGTGACGAATCCGCACTGGTTGCTGATCGAGCACAAGATGCTCAGTCGGCACAACAGGCGGTTCGTGGTGCAGAGTCGGCGCTTGATGCCGCGAGTGCTGCGTATGCCAAGGCGGTTGCGACTTCGGCGGGCGATAGTGCTCGAGTTGAAACGCTGCGCGCGTCGGTGGCGGCGAATGCTTCGAGTTTGAGTGAACTTAAAAATACGACGGGTGCACTTGGCGCACTCAATGACTTAATCGAGATCGATGCGCAATGGCAGGCGGCAGTGCACGCTGGTTTGTCCGACGCGTTGAATGCAATGGTGATGACTGATAGTTCAAGTGCGCGCAAGGTTCTGACCGAATTGCAAAAGTCTGATGCGATGGGTGCGGTTGTTTCGCTGGGTGATTGGACCACCAAAGTTGCGCCAGTGGCCGTGCAAGGTGCGTCTTCTTTGCGCTCGTTCGTGCGAGCAAAAGCCGGGGCAACTTCAAACGCCGTGAATTCTTTGTTGGATGCGCTGCTGGCGCGAGTTGTGTTCGTCGATTTGTTCGAGCGTGGCATTGACATCGTGCTCGAACGACCCGACGTCGTCGTCGTGACAAGCAAGGGCGATCGCTTGGCGACTAGTTCGTTGCGAGTCGGACCAAACGCCGTGACTTCGGCGGCACTCGAACGAGCCGAAGCCCGGGCGATATCCAGCGCTGCTGCTTTGAGTGATGCCGAGTCGGCGCTGAACTTGCGACGGGTCGAAGTAGCGAGCGTGCGCGAACGTCTTGCAGGCGTGAGTGCGAATCAAGCGACGCAAGCCGATATCGACAGTCGAGCCACGACGGTTGTTGCCCGCCGACGCGAGTTTGATGCCAAGGCTGCCGGGTTGCGCGAGCGCAAGGGTTTGGTCGACGCTCGGTTGACCGAACTTGAGTCACGATTGCAAGCAGACCAAGGCGCACGCAGCGCGGCATCTGAGCAGCGCAGTCGTGTCGAGGCCGTATTGGGTGCGGTCGTGCGGTTGTCGAGCATTGTTGAGGGTCATGTGCGAAGTCTCGAAGTACGACAGATCGAGTTGCAAGAGTTGCGCCGTCGCCAAAGCGGTGAGGTGCGTGACATTTCACATCGCCTTGACGAAGCCCGACGTGAACGATCAGACATTGAAAAGCAATTAGAAGGTCAACGCGAGCGCAATCGTCGCGTTGAACTCGAAGAATCCGAAGTCAAAGTGCGACTCGAGGGTGCGATCGAGAATTTGCGTCGTGATCTTGAAGTTGAGCCGCAACGAGCGATTGATACGCCGTTGCCAGAGTTGCCAGAGGGCACCAACCCGCTGGCCAGGCAGCGCGAACTTGAGCGCGAGTTGCGGTTGATGGGGCCGATTAATCCGTTGGCACTTGAAGAGTTCACCGAGTTGCAATTGCGCAACACATTTTTGGAAGAACAACTTGATGATGTCAAAACCTCGCGCCGTGAATTGATGAAGGTGATCAAGCAAGTTGACCAAGAAATTCAGAGCAGTTTTGCCGCGGCCTACGCAGATGTGCGCGACAACTTCACGAAGTTGTTTGCGATGTTGTTTCCGGGTGGCACGGGTCGGTTGACGCTGACCAACCCAGACGATTTGTTGAACACCGGCATTGAAGTTGAAGCCAAGCCGAGCGGCAAGAACGTGAAGAAACTTTCGCTGCTCTCGGGTGGCGAGCGATCGTTGACCGCGTTGGCGTATTTGTTTGCCGTTTTCCGCAGCCGCCCGTCACCTTTTTATGTAATGGACGAAGTTGAAGCGGCACTTGACGATGTGAACCTGCATCGCTTTTTGGCCCTCGTGCATGAATTCAGACAAGAGGCCCAACTTTTGATTGTCAGCCATCAAAAACGCACGATGGAAGCCGGCGACTCGTTGTTGGGTGTGACGATGCAATCTGGTGGTTCTTCGCGAATCGTCGTGGAGCGTGTAACCGCACAGTCGGCATAAAATAATTTATGCTCGCGCTCGAAATCTTCGCGCAACAATTCAGCGCTGATACAACACCAAAGATTTTGTTGGGGTTGACGGCATTTGTTCTGATTTTTGGTGTTGCCGTAGTTGTCGTGGGTCGGCGTGAGTCTCGACAGACAAAAGCTCGAGCCGCTATTGAAATTACGACACCAACCACGACATTAATTACGACGCCAATTACGACGGCTGATTCGACACAGGTTGCTGTTGTGGGTGTGCGCGAGAAACTGAGCCGGGTTCGCTCGTCTTTTTCTGGAGCAGTCGCCGCTGCGTTGACTCGATCCTCGATTACGCAAGAGACCTGGGATGAACTCGAAGAAGCGTTGCTCCGTGCCGATGTTGGGGTGGCGACGACGACCCGCGTGCTGGCACCACTGCGTGACTTGGTCAAAGCCAAGAAAATTGTTCAGCCGAGCGAGTTG
>CAMBWL010000090.1 GCA_945871625.1 Bifidobacterium breve | reverse complement strand
TGCTTCGCCAACAACGCTTTGTTCGCCGTCACAACCGGCTTGCGCTTGCCCAAAGATTCAGAAATTAACTTCAACGCTGGTTCGATGCCACCCATCAATTCGACAACCAAATCGACATCATCGGCCTGCACAACGGCATGGGGGTCATTAACCAACACTGCACCCTTTGGCAAGTTGTGTTTCTTGGTCGTGTCGCGCACGCAAACTTTTGTCACTTCAAGCCGCACGCCACTGCGCACCCAAATCTGATCTGCTTGTCGCGTCACGAGTTTGACGAACGCCGAGCCAACTACACCGTGACCAAGCACGCCAAGCCGAACGACCTGTGCATTGGGCTGTGAAACCATGTTTATACGCTATCTGCGATGTCGAGATCAACGAGATCGGCAAATGTTTCGCGACGCACAACAACTCGAGCAACCCCATCGCGCACGAACACAACGGGTGGACGCGTAACTTTGTTGTAGTTCGACCCCATGCTGTGACCGTAAGCGCCCGTCACTGGTGTCGCCAACACATCACCAACTGCATAACCGCTCGGCAACATCGCATCGTTAATCAATACATCACCGCTCTCACAATGTTTGCCGACAACTCGCGCGTGCTCGGTGCGATCTGCTTCGGCGCGCGCAGGCAAAAATGCTTCGTATCCAGAGTCGTACAAAACTGGTCGTGGGTTGTCGCTCATGCCACCGTCGACTGCGACATAAGTGCGAATACCTGGCAAATGTTTGATTGAGCCAATTCGGTACAGCGTCACCGCCGCGCTCGCCACAATCGCCCGACCCGGCTCAACAAAAACTTTCGTCGGCTTACTCAACTTCGCCGTCGCCCCAGCCAACGACTCTGCCCATTGCGCAATCGTCGGCGCATGTTCAGTTTCGATATATGCCACACCGAGTCCGCCACCCAAAGTCAGTTCTTCAACTTCAAGTTGATTCGCAAAATCAACCATGATCTGGGCCGCCTGCGCGAAATTTTCTGCGGCAAACACATTTGATCCGATATGGCAATGAATGCCCACGAATTCGACGCTCGCCGATGATCTCACTCGATCAACCGCTCGTTGCGCATCGCCATTGCGCAGATTAAAACCAAATTTCGAATCATCCTGACCCGTCGAAACAAATTCGTGCGTGTGCACCGCCACACCGGGCGTAATTCGCAATTGAATCCGCGCCCGCTTTGCGCCCTTTGCACCGGTCGCATGCAGAGAATCGAGCCGATCCAGTTCGTCAAAGTTGTCGACGACGATGTGCTGCACACCCGCATCGAGCGCCATTTTCAATTCATCTGTCGACTTGTTGTTGCCATGCAGAACACACGCCGAACCCGGCACACCAGCATTCAATGCGACAAATAATTCGCCGCCCGTGGCGACATCTAGCAACAAACCTTCTTCGTGGGCAACGCGCGCCATCGCCCCACACAAAAATGCCTTCGTCGCATAGACAACTCGCTGCCTACCAAATGCTCGGACAGCCTCTTGGCAACGCGCACGCAAATGGGCCTCGTCATAAACAAATGTCGGCGTGCCATACTTGTCGGCAATCGCGACCAAGTCACAGCCGCCGATTTCAAGATGCCCAAGTGCGTTCGTTGCAGCCGAATCGGGCAACAAGTGTTTGGCGATACGGCTCACATCTGCTCCGGCGCTTCAATGCCCAATACGCCAAGACCCGTCTGCATCACGCGAGCCGTCAGATCACAAAGCATCAACCGGCTGTCGCGTTCAGTTTCGGTCTCTGCTTTCAGCACTGGGCACTGCTCGTAAAACGACGAGAAACTCGCCGCCAAGTCGTAAAGATACGTGCACAACCGATGCGGGCTGTATTTATCGATCGTGTCCCACAACGCCGAGTCGAACTGCAACACGCGCATCGCTAAATCACGCTCGGCAGCATGACTAATCGTCGGCGAAAAATTTCGCACACTGGCACGCTTAATATTGGCGCGACGAAAAATACTGCAAATTCGCGCGTGCGCATACTGCAAATACGGCGCCGTGTTGCCGTCAAACGACAGCATTCGATCCCAGTCAAATGTGTAGTCCTTGATTCGATCAGTCGAAAGATCTGCGTACTTCACGGCACCAAGGCCGACGATGCGGGCGATATCTGCCTTCGCTGCATCCGACAACTCTGGGTTTTTTTCACTAACCGCTGCTGCTGCTCGTTCGACGGCCTCGGTCAACAGCGCGTCAAGTTTCACGGTGTCGCCACTTCGTGTCTTCAACATCTTTTTATCGGCACCCAAGACATTGCCAAACGAAACATGCACCATCTCTCGCGGCGCCTGCAACCAGCCGGCCTGTTTGGCCACTGCAGCGACCATCTGTAAATGCTGCGCCTGTGGTGCACCGACGACATACAGCAACAAATCTGCGTTCAGTCTTTCAACCCGATCGATCACGCACGCCAAATCACTCGTCGCATAGTTGTATCCGCCGTCAGTTTTACGGATAATTAGCGGCAGCGGTTGATTCTCGCGATTCACGAAACCTTCGGCGAACACGACTTCGGCACCATCGCTCGTCGTCAGCATTTTTAATTTGCCCAGCCGCTCGACAACTTGGGGCAACAATGCGTTATACGCGCTTTCACCCATGATGTCAGTGCCTTCGAGCAGCACGCCAAGCGTGCGATAAATCATCTGAAAATATCTGGTGCTCTCGGCAACGAGAAGTTTCCAAAGTCGCAATGTTTCTTTATCGCCACTTTGCAACAAAACGACTCTCGCTCGCGCCCGCGCTTGAAACGGTTCTGAATCGTCGAACTTCTTTCGTGCACTGCGATAAAACGAATCTAAGTCGCCTACAGAAAGTTCATTGGCCGCGTGTGTCTCACCTGAGTCGACCAGATGCTCGATCAACATGCCGAACGGTGTCCCCCAGTCGCCAACATGATTTTCGCGCACAACCGTGTTGCCGACAAACATCAACATCCGCACGAGCGCATCACCGATCACTGTCGATCGCAAATGTCCAACGTGCATTTCTTTGGCGACATTGGGCGCAGAATAATCGATCACTATTTTGCGTGGCTTGGTCGCATCGCGCACGCCGAGTTTGTCGCTTGCGCTTGACGACATAAGTTCGCGCGCAAGAAACTGGTTGTTAAAGGTCAAATTAATGAACCCCGGCCCAGCCACTTGGGCGTCACTGCAAATATCTTTGATCTCGGCAACTTCAAGCACCTTGGTCGCCACTTCGTGTGGCTTCAACCCCATCGCTTTGGCAAGAGCCAGCGAACCGTTTACTTGGGCATCGGCGCGATCGCTCGCCCTCACCGCCGTATCAACACCAACTGCCGCTGCCCCGCCGACCTTGGCAAATGCCGCCGCGATGCGCTGCTCAACATAAACGATCGGATCTGCCACCCTTTCATTGTTGCCGAGATTGCCCAACAAAACGCGCCGTATTTAGCGATTAAGCCTTTCGGGCAATTAACACGAGGTTTTTACCGATCAATCGCCCCCGCGTCAATCGATATAGCGCAAGCGAAGCGGGGAGAATCACATTGTTGTAAAACCCGGTCGATGAGTTTGTTATCGTTCTGCGCCTCAACAACTTGTAAACAATGAAATATGGGATTATCCCGACAGTTTCAAAATAATTCAGCAAAACAATATCCATTTCGGCTTCGATTATCAGTTGTTTGAAACGAGACTTCGTATATCGGCGAACATGTCCTGTGTCAGCATCGATCGGAGAATACAAAATTGGTAATGCGGGCACGAATATCAGCAACTTACCGCCTACGTTGAGTAAGCCTTTAGCTGATTCAAACTCTCGCAAATCATCAGAGATATGTTCAAGAACGCTTACATAAATTACTGTGTCAAATTTTTTACCCTCTCTTGACAACTCTGCAAACGCCATAGTCGAATCGCTCTCAATAACACTTAAATCGGCATTACCCGTGAAGCGTTCGCGAACTTTCTTTGCCAAAATTGCTTCGGGCTCAACTGCTGTAACTCGACTTCCATTTTGAACTAACCACTCAGCGATTGCACCAGTTCCAGAACCAATTTCAAGCACATCTTTCCCGAAATGCCCATCAAACAGCTGCATAATCACTGGCAAACCATGTTCTTCGTTATAAAAATACTTGTCTTCGCTTGAAAGATTTCCAAGCTTCGCGTCGTCGCCACCCATTGATTGCATTACCGACAAACTACTGCATCAATCTGCGCCGAATTACCGTTCGGGGCAGGCGCGAATGGCTGGGCCGGAGGCGGCAACTGGCAGATCAATGCGACCCACCTCAACATCGACTCGCCGATTAAATAGCGACTCAAAAAACGATGAGGTCACTCGCGGATACAGGGCGACGCCACGATACGACACAGGGCAAGTCTGGTCGTCTTTCAATGCAATAAAAGTTTTGATCACATTGTCATCACCAACTAGTGCTTTGTTGACGA
>CAMBWL010000089.1 GCA_945871625.1 Bifidobacterium breve | reverse complement strand
GCAATGGATTCAGCGGCGTGCATCGGTTGTGGCGCATGTGTTGCTGCGTGTCCGAACGGTGCAGCAAGCCTGTTCACAGGGGCGAAAATTTCGCACCTTAATGTTTTGCCACAAGGTCAAGCCGAGAGATATAAACGTGCCGAAGCAATGGTGCATGCGATGGACGATCAATTCGGCTCGTGCACGAATCACGGTGAATGTTCGGCGGCATGTCCGAAAGAGATTTCGCTTGATGTAATTGCGATGATGAACTCTGATTTCAGAAAGTCAAAGTCGAAAAATCGCAAAGCTCTCAGCCGCGGCTGAGTTACGCTAATTCAAGCAGTTGGGGGCAATGAATGTTGGGTGACTTGGCGAACTGGGTGCAAGATGTAATCAATCAGTTCGGCTACTTCGGTGTCGCGTTGTTGGTCGTAATTGAAAATGTGTTTCCGCCGATTCCATCCGAAATTGTTTTGCCTTTCGCAGGTTTCGTCGCCCAACAGAGCGCTAGCGCTGCAAATGCGGCTGCTGACGCAACACAGAGCGATACGACTGTTATCGGCATGATGATCGCAGCGACTGTCGGTTCGGTGGTTGGTGCACTAATTCTCTATTTTGTTTCTGCGGCAATCGGGCCAGAGCGATTGCGAGCGTTCGTCGAGCGATTCGGCAAATGGTTTGGTGTCAAGAGCACAGACCTCGTGCGCGCCGAAGCATGGTTTGACCGGCGTTCACTTGTGGCCGTGCTCGTTGGACGCTGCGTTCCATTGATTCGCTCAATTGTTTCGATACCAGCCGGTTTCAGGCGAATGAAGTTGACGAGTTTTATTCTGTTAACCACGGTTGGCAGCGCCGTTTGGAATATCGCATTGATCGGTGCTGGCGCTGTTTTGGGCGACCAATGGGAGCGCGTCGGCGAATATGTCGGCGTATTTCAGTGGATTGTAGTTGTTGTGATTTTTATTTTGCTAATCAGATTTGTTCTGACTCGGGTAAAACGTCGTCGCACAAGCGCCAAGAATTAGCAAGGTCAAATGCAACCATTTGATGTAAAACCAGTTGCTTATAGTGTGCGAAACGGTGTGCAAGAGTCTGTGCACCACGGCGCAGTTGTTTGTCTTGAGCGCGACGGATCAATAAGTTTCAGCGTCGGCTCACCGCAGGCAATTGTGTTTCCGCGATCGTCGACAAAGCCATTTCTGGCAACTGCGATGGTTGCGGCGGGTTTGAAGTTGCCGTCAAAATTATTAGCGCTTGTGTGCGCCAGCCACGACGGTCGGCCCGAGCACTTGCAAGCGGCGCGTGAAATTTTGGCAAGTGCCGGATTAGATGAGAGCGCGTTGCGCAATACCAAAGATTTGCCACTTGATGATGATGCGGCGCGTGATGTCGTGCGTGGAGGCGGTATTAAAACATCGCTACAAATGAATTGCTCGGGCAAACACTCTGGAATGTTGGCAACTTGCGTTGCTTGTGGTTGGGCGACTGATGAAAGTTATTTAGATTGCGATCACGAATTGCAAAAATTGATAACCGCGATGATGCCCGAGATGATTGGTGAAGAAGTCGCCAACATCGTCGTCGACGGTTGTGGTGCGTCAGCGCATGCGATGACGCTTGTGGGTTTGGCCCGTGGGTTTCGTTCTGTCGCGATGGCGAAAGCCGGGTCGCCTGCGCGGGTGGTGGCTGACGCAATGCGTGAGCATCCGCAAATGGTGGGCGGGCCAACGCGCGATGTGTCGTTGTTGATGTCGGGCATTTTGGGTCTTGTCGCCAAAGACGGTGCCGAAGGTGTTTATGCGGCAGCGCTACCTGACGGTCGGGCGATCGCGTTGAAGATTGCCGACGGAGCAAATCGCGCGCGACCACCTGTAATGCGTGCGGCGCTTTTGGCGTTGGGTATTGATATTTCGGGTGTTGACGAGAAGGCGTTTACGTCGCCGATTTTTGGGCACGGCAAAATTGTGGGCGAGGTACGCGTTGTAGATAATCTGCTCACAGCATGACGTTGCATCTGCAGACGCAAAACTTTTTAGCCTTACTCGCTTCGCGACCTGAACCGCCGCTCGAAAAGATGACGCCCGTTGAGGCGCGTGAGATGCAGTTGCGTTATTACAGACCCAGTGACTATGAGATTTTCTCGCGACGCGATATCGACGCGGGCGGTGTGCCGGCGCGTTTGTATCTGCCGTCTGCCGAAAAAAATTTAGGGCTGTGTGTTTTTATGCATGGTGGTGGATGGGTGATCGGCACGCTGGACTCGCATGACGACGTGTGTCGGCGACTTGCGATGCAGTCAGGCCACGCGGTGTTGAGCATTGACTATCGCATGGCGCCGGAGTTTCCGTTTCCGACGCCGCTTGAAGATTGCATCGCTGCGACTCGTTGGGCGCGCGATAACGCCGCATCGTTGGGTTGTGATGCGAGTCGAATGGTCGTGTGCGGCGACTCGGCTGGCGGAAATTTGGCGACGCTTGTGGCTCAGCATTCGGGTGTTGCATTGAAAATGCAGTTGCTTGTTTATCCAGCTACAGATGCGCGTTGCATCACCGAGAGTTATCGCAAAAACGGTGAGGGCTATTTACTGACTGCCGCGGCGATGGATTGGTTTTTTGGACACTATTTGTCGGGCGGCAAAGGCAGTGCTGACGACCCGTTGGTTTCGCCATTGTTTGCTAGCGACGCCGTGTTGGCCAAGATGCCACCGACACTTGTGATTACAGCCGAGTATGACCCGCTATGTGATGAGGGCGAGCAATATGCGCAGAAACTAACGGCACTCGGTGTGCCGACGAGTTGTGTCCGCTATCACGGGCAGATTCATGCGTTTTTGAATTATGGTATTTTGCTGGATGACGGCTATTTGGCGATCGCCCAACTTGCCGACGCCATCCGTCGTTCATGTACTAGTTAATAGTTTCGTTGCTGCGATCGCGCGGGGCAAAGAACTTGCGAATGATCGGTTCAAAGTGCTCGAGTGGCGCACTCTTGTAGTCGGGGTCGAAAGCAACTTGGTCATACTTGGCGCAAAACTCGGCGGTGTAGTCGAAATATTCGCTATCGCGGAAGTTATCGCGGGCATTCGGGTCTAATCCAATATGTTGCCAAAAAAAGTATCCCTGAAAAATGCCGTGGTGCGCGACGAGCCAGTGGTTGGCTTTCGAAACTGCAGGTTCGACAATCGCGGCAGCAACAGCGGCGTGGTTGTAAGGCGAGAGGTTGTCGCCGATGTCGTGCACGAGAGCGCACAAGATATATTCTTCGTCGCGACCGTCGCGTTCGGCGCGGGTGGCAGTCTGCAGGCAGTGCTCAAGGCGATTGACCGGAAAACCGCCGAAGTCGTGGCGTAGATATTCGAGTTGTTCGATCAGCCGGTCGGCGACGCGGGCCTGGGTGGTTTCGAGATGAACCATGATGTTTTCCCAGTCGGCTTTGGTCGACTCTGCAAATGAGGTGAATTTCGCTCGCTTGTCGTTTTTGTCTTGGATTGTGGCATCAAGTGTCATGGTTTGAGAGTAGTTCGGATCCAAGAACTTGAAGTTGTGCGGACGTGAATTTCTCGTTGCCGATCTTGGGGTTGTGCGTGTCGAGCGTCACAGCAAATGGCGCAAATTGAGCCTTTTAGCGGGTATCCACGCCTGACGTATCGGGCATCCCTAAGTTTTTTGTAGCAGGAAACTCCTGCAGAAAAAGGAGAAATTGATATGGGCTTTTGGGCAGCATTTGGACAACTTGTCCTGTTAGCAATCCTGCTTGGCGCAGTCACGACCGTAGTTGATTCGGTTCTTGGCGTCGTCGGGTTGGGTGCAATGATTAAAAAGATTCCAGTGGTTGGATCGAATTGGACTCTCATCGTCAGCGTTTTGATGATGTACGTGCTTGATCTCGACCTGCTTGCGTATTGGGAAATCACAAATGGAGATATGTGGAGTGGCTGGATGGGTTATATCGTTAGCGGCGCAATCGTCATGGGCATGGTCCCGATGAAGGATGCCGTTATCTCAATGATCAGCAAGGGATTCCGAATGTAAGAAGCGGTTTTCCGCAACTTACGAATTTGAATTTTCGTTTTAATTAAGGAGCCGCCGGTTCGCCCGGCGGCTCTTTCATTTACGGGGTTTAGCGGGCTTTGTCATTCTGGTGATCAAGACTTCTGCTACGGGTGCGAGAGGTCGCGCAGGGCGGGCAGAGACATCGTGAGCAGCGCGACGACAATGAATAGCACGGCAATGACGGCAAAAGTTTGTTGTAGCCCAAAGCCTTCGACCGCCAAGCCCACGACGACGTGCCCGATCGGCGGGGCGGCGTAAAGCGCCGACATCTGCACGCCATAAACCCGACCTTGCATTTCAGTGGGCACCCGACTTTGAATCAGCGTGTTCCATAAAGGGTTAAATGGCCCCCAAATCGCGCCCATCAGAAAGCCGGCGAGCACAAACACGAGAGTTGGCGGCAACCACACCATTGGCACAA
>CAMBWL010000088.1 GCA_945871625.1 Bifidobacterium breve | reverse complement strand
AGTCGCCTGCGTGCGGCAAGCGACTGTGGAAGTTGAGCCACCAGACCAAATGTCGCGCATCGCTGAATGGCTCGTTCAAGCGAACCCGAACCATGGCGAAAGGCGAGCCCGAGTGCTGCGGCCGTGTCGGCCAAGTCGAGGCAGTATCCATTTGGGAAAACCTCGAGTTCACGCGACAAGTATCGCAGCACCCATGTGGCGCTGGGGCCGATGACGCCGAGCCAATAAGTTTCGACATAATCGCCACACGCGTCAAAACCGGATGCCGTCAAGACCGGGTCAACCCATTCAGAGACAAAGATTTCGGAGTTTGTAAAGTCGCAAGTGTTTGGAGCCATAGCGATTTGTGTGCGTCTGTTCGAAGTTTTGGCAGGCAATTCACGGCAGAATATTGCGGTGAAAAAAAAAGGCGTCGAAGATGTAGTGCGTGCAGCCAAGCAGATTGTTGCCGCATCCTCAAAAATAACCGTGTTGACTGGAGCTGGCATTTCAACGGACTCGGGGATTCCAGACTTTCGTGGACCGAATGGTTTATGGACCAAGAATCCCGATGCCGAGCGGGCGGCGACGTTGCAGTTTTATCTGCAAGACCCTCAACTGCGCCAGAGGTCTTGGCAAAATCGCGCGAAATGGATCAACAACAACCCACAACCCAATGATGGTCATCGTGCGTTGGTTTCGATTGAAAAGCGCGGATCACTCGTTGCCATCGTCACGCAAAACGTCGATGAGCTGCATCAACAAGCGGGTCACGACCCGAGCAAAGTTCTAGAAGTACACGGCACTTTGCATCGCACATGTTGCTGGGGCTGCAAAGATCGCCGACCGATGACTGAAGCATTAGACCGAGTTTTGGCGGGTGATCCAGATCCGAAGTGTGAACTTTGTGGCGGCATTCTCAAGAGTGACACGATCTTGTTTGGTCAGTCGTTGGATCAAGATGTGATGGATCGTGCAATGCAGGCAAGCACCGAATGCGACGTGTTTTTGGCAGTCGGCACTTCTCTTTCGGTTTTTCCGGCGTGCAACACCTTGCCAAGAGCAAAAAGTTCTGGTGCCAAAATAATCATCGTCAATGGTCAGCCAACTGAAATGGATAAATACGCCGAAGTAATTGTGAACGCGCCGATATCCGAAGTTTTGCCCGAAATTTGTAGCGTCGTGAAATCTTGACAAAAACGGTAGGGTATTGTTATGTCTAGTTTTCGCGAACTACTCGCTGCTGCCAAGTCCAAGATTCAAGAAGTCGACACGCAGACCGTCGCAGAAAAAATTGCCGCAAAACAAGTCGTAGTTTTGGATGTCCGCGAGCCCGACGAGTTCGAACAAGGCGCGTTGAAGAATGTTGTGCATATTCCGCGCGGGCATCTCGAGGCGCAAGTCGAATCAAAGATCGTCGACAAAAATTCTCCAGTAATCGTCTATTGCGCAGGTGGGGTGCGTAGTGCTTTTGCCGCCGAGACGCTGCAACAACTGGGTTACACAAGTGTGCTCAGCATGGCTGGTGGCTTTGGCAAGTGGAAAGATGAAAACCGCGAGTGGTCAACACCAGCGCAGTTGTCGGCAGAGCAGAAAAATCGATATCAACGCCATGTGTTGTTGCCCGAAGTCGGCATTGAAGGTCAGTCAAAGTTGCTTTCGAGCAAGGTGTTGTTGTTGGGTGCTGGTGGGCTTGGCTCGCCAGCGGCGATGTATTTGGCAGCAGCCGGTGTTGGCACGATAGGCATCGTGGATATGGACGTAGTTGATGCGTCCAATTTGCAGCGCCAAATTTTGCACAACCTCGATCGAGTTGGAGACCGCAAGGTTGACTCGGCGAAAAAAACTTTGACGATGCTCAACCCCGATGTGGATGTCGTTACTTACGACACGCGTCTTTGTGCTGAAAATGTAATTGAAATCCTGACGGGTTACGACGTAATTGTGGACGGTGCGGACAACTTTCCAAGTCGATATCTGCTCAACGACGCCAGCGTCAAACTTGGCATCCCGGTTGTGCACGGCTCAATATTCAGATTTGAAGGCATGGTCAGTGTGTTTCATCCGATTCTTGGCCCGACATATCGCGACATGGTGCCAGAACCGCCGCCGGCAGAATTGGCCCCGAGTTGTGCCGAGGCTGGAGTGCTGGGTGTATTGCCCGGAATCGTCGGTTCGATTCAGGCGCTGGAAGCGTTGAAGTTGATCCTTAATTTGGGCGATTCGTTGATCGGCAAGATCTTGACGATTGATACGACCGAAATGTCGTTTCGCACTTTCAAGTTGCAACGTGATCCGAAAAATGCTGTGACGCATGACAATCGAGAGAGAATTCAAATTCGTGATCTCGAAGGTGCCTGCGCACCGTGGCTCTCAAAATAATTGCTTAGCCAACAAGCCAGTTGTCTAGTTGAACTCAGTCGCACGACCTCAAGTCGTATGATTATCTAGTGCGATTTGCCATTGTCGGGGCTGGGTTTTCAGGAGCCGTTGTCGCTCGAGAATTAGCACAGGCAGGCCACGAAGCCATGGTTTTTGATGCCCGCGATCATGTCGCCGGCAATTGTTTTACGGCACGTCACGACACGGGCGTGATGATCCATAAATATGGTCCGCACATTTTTCATACACAACACGAACATGTTTGGGAGTACATCAATCGTTTTGGCGAAATGATGCCGTATCGACACAAAGTCAAGGCGCTTTCGCAAGGTGAAATGTATTCGTTGCCGGTGAACCTAAAGACGATCAACCAGTTTTTTGACCAGGATTTTGATGCCCAGCAAGCTGAAGCATTTATTCAGAGCAAGGCTGATACGACGATCACCAACCCTGTTTCATTCGAAGACCAAGGTTTGCGTTTCGTCGGTCGCGAATTGTACGAGGCGTTTTTTGCGGGTTATACGTCAAAGCAGTGGGGGGTTGATCCAAAAGAATTGCCGGCAAGCATTTTGGCGAGACTGCCCGTGCGCTTTACGGAAGACGATTCATATTTCAACCATCCGTATCAGGCGATACCCAAAAATGGTTACACACCGATAGTCGAGGCGATTCTGGATCACCCGTCGATTTCGGTTCGGCTCAACACGAAATTCGTGCCGAGCGAGTCGAGCGAGTTTGGTGAATTCGACCATGTTGTCTGGACCGGGCCAATCGATGCGTACTTTAATTATGAATTCGGACGTTTGGGTTACCGAACCCTGGATTTTTTACCCGAAGTAAGCGACGGCGATTATCAGGGTCACCCAGTTGTCAACTATTGCGATGTCGAGGTGCCGTATACGAGAATCACCGAGCACAAACACTTCGCGCCTTGGGAGACTCACGATCGAACAGTTGTCTATCGCGAGTTTTCACGACTTTGTGGCGAGACTGATACGCCTTATTATCCGATTCGATTGGTCAAAGAAAAAGAGCAGTTGATGCAATATGTGCAACGGGCTCGTAGCGCCAAAGGCGTGACATTCATCGGCAGACTTGGCACCTACCGTTATCTTGATATGGATGTGACGATTCATGAAGCACTGTCGGCGTCAAAAGTGATGCTCGACTGTTTGACCGCGAAAAAATCGTTGCCGAGTTTTTCGGTTGATCCGATGGCGTGATGAATAATTTTTTGTTGCAAAGACTGACTCTGCCGCGTGCAGAGACAACCGAGCCGTTGCTGTATGTGCGCGCTGCTGGTGATGCACCGATCGCGGATGGTCGGGCTCTTTTGCGTGCGGGTGCTGAACTCAGTTTTGATACTTCATTTGGGGTTTTCGCCGCTGGTCGTTGGCGACGGCTGAGCACGATCGAGAATCTCTCCGTCAATATTTTTGCAACAGGGTCTGGTCGAATCGAAGTTGTCGGCGTTTGTCAAAATTTATTCGGCTTGAAACAAACAGAAAAAGTTGTTGCTTCAAGTGGCATTGCGTTGAACGGCAAGACGACGATCGAAGTGCCAGATTTTTCTGGGGCGAATTATGGGAGTTATTTCGTTCGAGTAAGCGCAGAGCAGACCGATGTTGTGGTTACCGGTGGAGAATGGACGACGACCACGAATGTTGCGCGCGAGATCAGGCTTTCGCTATCGATAACCACTTTCAATCGCCAAGATTATGTCAAGCCGACCGTGGCAAAAGTTTTGCATCTTGAAAAAACGGTCGAGATACTGCGCGGCAAACTGCGCGTGCTCGTGGTCGACAATGCACGAAACATCGAATTCGATACCGAGCCTGATGCACCGATCACGGTCTTGCAGAACCCCAACTTGGGCGGCGCTGGTGGGTTCGCTCGCGGAATCATTCATCTGCGCAACGAAGGTTGGTCGACACATATTTTGCTGATGGACGACGACATCACTCTCGAGCCAGATGCCCTCGTGCGTACCTATGCATTGTTTAGTTTTGCGCGTGACGAAAAACTTTGCATTCATGGAGCGATGCTCAGCGAAGAGCGCGGTTGGATGCAGTTTGAAGCGGGCTCGAAATATCGTTGGCGATCGCTGTATCCGTTGCGGGCGATTGGT
>CAMBWL010000087.1 GCA_945871625.1 Bifidobacterium breve | reverse complement strand
TATACATTTATTTCGGCGGTCGAATTGCCGAGTATCGAAGTCGTACACATGGAGACGCCGACATTTGTCAACCCACTCGGCGCAAAAGGCATCGGCGAATCAGGCACGATCGGCTCGACGCCAGCAGTGCAATCAGCAGTGATTGATGCTGTGATGCACTTAGGCGTGCGTCACATCGACATGCCAACAACGCCAGAACGAGTTTGGTCGGCGATCAACGCGGTCTCTGCTTAACTTTTTCACGCCGTAACTTAGTAATCTGTTTCAGTGAGCAACTCGCCGATTATCGCCGAAAACTTGGTGCGTCACTTCGGCGATGTACACGCAGTCAAGGGCATCAACCTTGACATCAAAGCGGGCGAAGTTTTCGGTTTTCTCGGCCCAAATGGCGCAGGCAAAAGCACAGCCGTTCGCATGCTGACGACCCTGTTGCGACCGACATCAGGCACGGCGCGCGTTGCCGGCTACGACGTCGTTGCACAAGCCGACCAAGTTCGTCGCAACATCGGCGTCGCGCTGCAAGACGCGGCGATTGACCCCCTAATGACGGGCGCAGAACTTCTGGCATTGCAAGCCGTGCTCTATGGCATTCCCGCGGCGGCGGTTAAAAAAAGATCTGGCGAGTTACTCGAGCGAGTTGGTCTAACTGCTGCTGCTTCGCGTCGCGTCTCGACATATTCGGGTGGCATGCGTCGCCGTCTCGACTTGGCTCTCTCATTGATTCATCAGCCGACTGTTTTGTTTTTGGATGAACCAACTACTGGTTTAGACCCGATGAGCCGACTCACACTTTGGGAAGAAGTTCGTCGATTAAATCATGAGGGCACGACCGTGATGTTGACGACACAATATCTTGAAGAAGTAGATCAACTCGCCGATCGAATTGCGATCATTGATCACGGCAAAATTGTGCGCGAAGGCAAACCTGCCGAATTGAAAGCCAGCGTCGGTGCACCAACGCTGATTATTAATACCCACATTGACCAGGCCGAAAAAGCCAAAGCGGTGCTCAGCACTTTTGGTGACTTGCGGCCAGGCGCAGAAGGTGCGCTCGGTGTCGGTCTGCGCGGCGGCGCATCGCAAGTAACAGAAGTCGTGCGCAAACTTGACGAGGCCGGCGTGCATGTGCAGCATCTTGAAATCAACGAGCCAAGTCTTGACGATGTTTTTGCCGAAGCAACTGGTCATCGGCTTGAAGGTGCCGACAACGCACCATCTGCCGGCGACAACGGCGATGACGAGCCAAAGAAGAAAAAACGCCGAGGGCGAAAGTGACCAGTACTGCAACGCTTGTCAATGATGTTTCAGCGCAGCGCTCATCATCTGCCGCAATTCGCCAAACTCTGGCCCTGGCAAAACGCTCGACGCTCGAACTTTTTCGTCAGCCAGCGCTTGTCGTGCCGAGCATTGTGTTTCCGTTGTTTTTTTCGTTTTTGGGTAACTCGTCATTCGGTAAAACAACTTCGCTACCTGGGTTTCCAAAAGTCAACTCGTATCTACAGTTTCAACTTGCAGGCACGATCACCCAAGGTGTGTTGTTCGGCTCTGTAACCGGCGCCGCTGCACTCGCAACCGACATCGAAAATGGTTTCTTTGATCGCCTCTTGGCGTCGCCAACCTCTCGACTTTCGATTTTGTTCGGTCGACTTGCTGGCAGCGTCTTATTCGGCGCACTTGAAACGGCGGTTTTTGTTTTGGTGCTGTTGCCATTCGGTGCCGATGTCTCGGCTGGTGTGCCGGGCATCATCGCAATGATCATCAGCGGTGCGTTGATTGCTCTTGCCGTAGGTGCGCTTATGTCATCAGTTGCGCTCAAAACCGGCTCGTCAGAAGCCGTGCAGGGCACGTTTCCACTGCTATTTATCTTGTTATTTTTCTCGAGTGCATTCTTCCCGCGTGAGACGATGAGTGGTGTCTATAAAACTGTTGCCGGACTAAACCCGATTTCGCATTTAGTCGAAGGGCTTCGCGCGCTATCACTAGAGGGCTTCAGCGTCTCAGCAACAGCGCGAGCAATTCTGGTGCCGATGGCAATCGCAATTGTTGCTTTGTATATCGCCAGCAGACAACTTCACGCCCGACTGCGAGCGAACTAGCGATGAGCACCAGCGCCAAAACCATTTTGTCGACACGCGATGTGCACTCGACAACGATGCGCAGTTCGTGGCAACTCGTCAAGCGCGGATTGATCAACACACGGCGACTGCCATCGGCATTTATTCCGACACTTGCCATGCCGATCTTCAACATGCTCTCTTTTTCTGGCACTTTTTTTGCACTGACAAAACTGCCTGGCTTCCCGACAGATCGCTCAGTCAATTGGTTCATGCCTCTCGGTTTGGCGATGGGTGCAGCGTTCAGCGGTGTTGGTCTCGGGTTCTCGCTCATCCGCGATCTCGAAAACGGTTTCTACGATCGCTTGCGCATGTCGCCGACATCACGTGCCTCGCTAATTATTGGCCCAATTTTGGCGACATGGATTCGTGTAACGCTTGTAACCCTGGTCGTGTTCGGCGCCGGCACACTTCTTGGCGCACGACCAACTGCCGGTGTGATGAGTTATGTCTGTTCGTGGATTGCAGCAATCGGCATATCTACGATTGGCGCTGGCTGGGGTCTGGGGCTCGCCTACCGATTTAAAGACATGCGTGGCGCGGCGATCATGCAGATGTCAATTTTCTTGACGATGTTTTTGTCGACCGCTCAAGTGCCGCTAAATGTAATGACGGGTTGGTTGCACACGGTTGCGCGCATCAACCCGATCACAAATATTTTTCGTTTGTCGCGATCGGGTTGGGTCAATGCCAGCGACCCTGGTTATATGAGTTGGTCAAACAGTTTCGGCGGGCTGATCGCGATAGTTGCACTCAGTATCCTGACGCTGATTTTCGCCCTACGCAGCCTGCAAAAGATAGATAAATAACCCGATTTGTGCGGTTGCACCCTGCGGGGGCATGATTACCTGCAGGGGTAAGTGTTCGGCAATGACGTCGAGAAATATACGGGGGTTTGAAAGTGAAAGTTTCAATCACGGTCAACGGCAAAAAGCATGATGGCGATGTTGAGCCAAGAACTTTGCTGGTGCATTACATTCGCGAAACAGTCGGGCTCACTGGCACAAATGTCGGTTGCGACACTTCAAGTTGCGGTGCGTGCACGATTCACATGAATGGTGAAGCGGTCAAGAGTTGCACAATTTTGGCGGTGCAAGCCGACGGCGCAAGCGTCACGACTATCGAGGGCTTGGCAAAAAATGGAGTGATGCATCCGATGCAAACTGCATTCATGGAGAACCACGGTCTGCAATGTGGCTACTGCACACCAGGCATGGTGATGGCAGCGGTTGGTTTGTTGAACGAAAACCCCAAGCCAACAGAAGAACAAGTTCGGCTCGGGCTCGAAGGCAACTTGTGTCGTTGCACTGGCTATCACAACATCGTCAAATCTGTGCTCGCCGCCGCGAGTGCAAAGTAAAGGGGCGTCATGACTATCACCGAAAACAAACCCACCAAAATTATCGGCACACGGCTGCTGCGTCGTGAAGACCCACCACTATTGACGGGTGAAGCAAAGTTCACCAACGATTTAAATATTCCTGGTGCGTTGCACCTGTCGGTTTTGCGCTCGCCTTTCGCTCACGCAAAAATTAAGTCGATTGATGTTTCGGCTGCACTGAAGATTGCTGGCGTCGTTGCCATCTACACGGGCAAAGATTTGCAATCAGCATGGGCGGCGCCGATGCCGTGCGCTTGGCCAGTGACGACCGACATGAAGAATCCGCCGCACTATCCATTGGCTAGCGACAAAGTCAACTATGTCGGCGACGGCGTAGCCGCAATTTTGGCGACGAATGAAACTGCATCGCGCGATGCACTCGATGCAATTGACGTCGAATACGAGCCGCTCAAAGCAGTAGTCGATCTCGAAGATGCACTGAGCGACAAAAACATTATTCACAAAGATCTTGGCACCAACAAGAGCTACACCTGGCCATTACTTGTTGAAGAGACACCTGGTTGCGTTGAAGAAGCGTTCAAGAAAGCAAAATACAAAGTCAAGGAACGTTACGTGCAACAACGGTTGATTCCGATGGCGATGGAGCCGCGCGCGATTGCGGCAGTGCCACAGCCATTTGGTGGCGACATCACGCTCTACTCGTCGACTCAGATTCCACACATTTTGAAAGTGATGTCGGCGCTGACACTCGGCATACCCGAACAACAAGTGCGCGTCGTTGCACCAAGCGTCGGTGGTGGTTTCGGTTCAAAACTTGATGTTTATGCCGAAGAACTGTTGTGTATGGCACTCGCCCGCAAGCACAACACACCAGTGCGTTGGGTCGAAGAGCGGTCAGAAAACTCACATGCCACGATTCAAGGTCGCGGACAAATTCAACACGTCGAATTAGCCGCCGACGAAAAAGGCAAGATCACCGCAGTTCGCGTGCGAATCATCGGTGATATGGGTGCATATCTGCAACTTGTCACACCCGGCGTGCCAATTCTCGGCGCGTTTTTGTATGCAGGTGTCTATGACATTCCGAAGGC
>CAMBWL010000086.1 GCA_945871625.1 Bifidobacterium breve | reverse complement strand
CCAAAATTCGCGACAGTTTCGCTGAGACGATCGCCGTTTGCGCCAATTGTTAGCGCTTCAAATTTTGTATTCATCTGCTTGGCAAGATTTCGTGCGGCGGTAAGCACGCCAAGCGATGCACTCGTGATGTTTCCACGATCGTGTTCGACAACTGCAAGCACGGTCATTTGAACACACCCAGTTCTTCGAGCAGATCGACCACAGCAGATGCCGCCTCTGGCCCGTTGCCAAGAATCACAGTGTTGCTGGCGCGTTCAGGTGGGCGACGCAGCGTGATGAGTTTTAAGCCACCACTTTCGCCCGAAGCCTCTGATCTATCAATCGCAACTTTTTTGGATGCAAGACGACCCTTCATGGTCGGGTAGCGCGGCAAGTTAATGCCTTCTTTTACGCCAACACAAGCGGGAGTTTTTAACTTATAAATCTCAACGCCTGCATCGCTCTCGCGCCGAATTATGGCAACGCCGTTGTCGATGTCCAAGCCTTTTGCGCCGTTGACGATTGGTCGCCCAAGTTTCAACGCAGCGCGAACCCCGACTTGGTAGCCACATGAGTCGGCCGATTCGTTGCCGAACAAAACCAGATCGTATTTGCCGTTTATCGCTTCGAGTTCGCCGATCACTTTGGCGATTGCTTGGGCAGTGCGTTGTGGATCCCAATCTGTCGTATCAATCGGCACAAGAACTGCTTTGGTGGCACCAGTGCTGACAGCGGTTCGCAGTTGCTCTTCGGCTTCTGCAGGGCCGAGTGTCAATACGGTGACATCGCCACCATGCTTCTCGATCAATTGCACCGCCTGTTCGACGGCACACTCCTCGTGTGGGCTCACCGTAAAGCCCAAGAACGCAGTATCAACCTGTTGACCATCGCTGGTGATGTTGATGCGTGCGCCAGGAGCCGGCACTCGCTTGACACAGACGAGAATGTTCATCTTGTTGATGAAACCGTTTAGCTCTTCATGCGTGCATCAGTTGGGTCAAACAATGGTTGGCTGCCAACGCGCGCGACACGAACCGGATAGAGCTCGTTCATGTACATAACTCGAAGTTCGTTGCCTTCGATCGCATGCTCTGGCGTCAAATAGGCGAGCATCAGATATTTGCCCAGCGATGGCGCTGCACCTGCTGTTGTTACGCGCGAGACACGACCCTTGGCGTCGACAATTCGCTCGCCGGTTTTTGTCAAGATTGGCTCGTTGCCACCAGTTGGATAACGCTTGATGCCAGCCTTGCTGGTGTTGTCGATCATTTCGAGCGTGCACATGATTGCACATGGCTTTTCGTCGCGTGCTTTCATATATGCAGCCTTGCCAATGAAGTCAGCCGACTTAACTTTTGCACGATTGAGACCAGCCTCGACCGGGTTGTATTCGCTTTCGAGTTCGGCACCCATTAGGCGATAGCCCTTTTCGATGCGACCCGTCACGGCATAGACACCCATACCAACTGGGATGATGCCGAACTCTTCGCCAGCCTTGGCGATCGAGTCCCACATACGCAGGCCGTGCTCCATTTTCGTGTAGACCTCCCAGCCATTTTCTCCGACATAAGAGATTCTGAACATCGTTGCAGGTACGCCGTCAATTAGCACTTCACGAACCGACCCGTAAGGAAAGTTCTTTTGCGAAACATCAAACGGCACAAGTTTGCCCTCGGCGTTGATATTTTGCGTTGCCTTAGCCATTGTCTTTTCTGCGTTCGGACCCCACACGCCGATCGTGCACAGTGCACTTGACATGTCGGTGAATATGACCGAACCGTCTTGTGGCATGTGGCGCTTGAACCAATAGTTGTCACGTCCGCCATCAAAGGCACCAGTGATAACTCTGAAGTGGTTTGCAGCAAGACGCATGATTGTCAAGTCGCCACGGAAACCACCACCTGGTGTGAGCAGTGGTGTGTAAACCGAGCGACCAACTTCGACATCGACATTGTTGACACACATGTGTTGCAAGAACTGCATCGTGCCTGGACCCGTGAAGTCGAACTCATTGAACGCAGTGAGGTCGACCATGCCGACTGATTCGCGCATTTGCAAGTGCTCGGCGTTTGAGATTGGCGACCACCAGCGGGCATCCCACTCGTGTGGGCGAGGCTCACATGCGCCGTTGAACTTACTGATCAATTTTTCATTTGAAGCGAACCACTGTGGTCGCTCCCAGCCGCGCGCATCAAAGAACGTCGCCCCGGCTGCTTCTTCGCGCGCATAAAACGGGCTACGACGCATATTGCGTTGCGTGCCCCATTGTTCGCGCGGGTGAACGATGCCGTAAGTTTTGTTGAAGTGCTCATCGCATCGTGCATAGATGTGATGGTCTGTTTTCTCGTGAGGGTAGAAGCGTGAAATATCAGACGAGTGTGGGTCGCACAAATGTGGGTAGCCGTAAGTCATCCATTCAGCCACGAGCTGTGCAATGCCTGGACCTTCTTTGATCCACACGGCTGCTGCTGACCATAAGTTTCTAACTTCAACCGTTTCGCCAAGCACCGGCATCGCATCTGGCGTGAGCGAGAGCAGACCATTGATTGAATATTTGATTTCGGCGTCGCCGAGCATGTCCATCAATTCGATTGCTTGCTCCATTTGTGGATCGAAGTCGTCTTGCGTCAGTGGCAACTCGGTTGGCGAAAGTGCCGACGCTTCGTTCGACGGAATGTCATCTGGGTGCATGAAGATTGCACGGTGGGCGTAACTGCCAACTTCCATTGAGCCTGCAGTTTGTCGCTCGTAACAGAATGTGTCCATGTCGCGCACGATCGGGTAGGCGACTTCGGCATTCGTTTTTTGCAAAATGTCGATCGGCCCAACGTCGGCCATTTGATGAACAGCCGGAGTCAACGGAATGTTTGCACCGGCCATTTTTGCAATTCTTGGGCTCCATACGCCGCATGCGACGACGACATATTCTGCTTCGATACGACCTTTATTGGTGACGACTGCTTTGATTGTGCCGTTTTCAACTTCGAGATCGAGCACTTCGGTGTTTGCAAACACGCTCAAGTTGCCTGACTTGACAGCACCTTCGCGCATCAACGTGCCTGTCTGCAGCGAGTCAACGCATGAAACACTCGGTGTGTAGAAACCACCGAGAACAATTTTTTCATTGATGAACGGCACGAGTTCTTTGACTTGCGCGGGCGACAATAGTTTCGCATCGATGCCCCAAGATTTTGCGGAAGTCATTCGTCGATTAAATTCTTCGAGACGCTCGGGGTTGCGGGCAACTTCGATGCCGCCGCATGTGTTGTTCATTCCCATTTCGATGTATTGCTTTTGCGAGGCGAGAGTTAGCAATGCCATTTCTTTGTTGTGGTCAGTCGGGAAAATAAAATTTGAAGCGTGCCCGGTTGAGCCGCCAGGGTTGGGCAACGGACCTTTGTCGATCTGCACCATGTCTGTCCAGCCAAGTTTTGCAAGATGACCAACCAAACAGTTGCCGACAATGCCGGCGCCAATGACTACGCATTTAGCTGATTTTGGAAATTCGCTCATTTTCGCCCCATTAATTTTTGATCGGTGATATATCATCACGATATCACTCGGGTAGGATTATTTCAAATGGCTAAAGAGTCTTTAAGCGAGCAGGCCTATCGGCTGATTCGGGGCATGATCGTGCGCCTTGAACTGACCCCCGGGGCAGTTGTGCGCGAGGACGAATTACAAGAACAACTCGAGATTGGTCGAACCCCAATTCGTGAGGCGTTGCAACGGCTGGCTCGAGATCAGTTCTTGGTCGTGATTCCGCGTCGAGGAATGATTGTTTCAACCATTGAAATCGCCGAACTTTCGACACTTTATGAGACACGCGCAATTCTCGAACCGTACGTTGCACGCTTGGCCTGCGAGCGCGGCACTGCCGACCACTGGAAGCAAATGCGCAAAGTTTTGGATAAAGCCAAGAAGCATGCAGTGACTGCGCAAGACCAAATTCAATATGACGCGCAGTGTCATGAAATTGTTTGGGAAGCGGCCGGCAATCGATTTCTCACAGACACGCTTGATGTGCTTTACGCGCAAAGCGATCGTCTATGGCACATTTATTTGTCAGATGTCGCCGACATGGGGCATGCCCTCGACGAACACGACGAGATTCTTGCAGCACTTGAATCGGGCGACAGCGAGTTGGTTTACAAACTTTCTACCGCGCATGTGCGGAGTTTCGATGCACAAGTTCGCGATGCAGTGCGCAAACGCCTCGAACTCACCGCCTCTTGATTTTTACTGCGTGCTGAGACTGGCGCGAAATTCGCCTTCACGCATTTTGTCTTGAATCTCTTTTGGTGGTTCATTTAGCTTTTCGAGCGTTACACCAATTATTTGAGCGGTGCACTCATAATTGTGCGGATACGGGCCGACCGGTGAACCTGTATCGATGCCGACATCAAAAGTTTCGCCGCTCATAGAAAAAACAAGTGGGACAGTCTTTTCAATGCGACCCGATGATGCTTTAGATTTGTTGACAAGCATTGAAATGTTGCCGCCCGCACCAAAACCACCGTCGTAGGCAAACAAAACTTCAATCAAGTGCTTGCCGACGTTCAGAGGTTCTGCGCCCACGAATGAAAAGTG
>CAMBWL010000085.1 GCA_945871625.1 Bifidobacterium breve | reverse complement strand
TTCTGTGCGATCACGACTGCGCTGGTCCTTCTATTATTTCTTCTTCTTGTCGGCGCCGGTCTCGAGAGCCGGTGCTTCGGGGACGGTTTCCATCCACTCGCTGAGTTTCGTTTTGTCGTGCAACAAGTCGGCAATGTTGGGCTCAGAGTATTCGTATTCTGGGCTCCAGAAAAGAGCATCAAACGGACAAACCTCTACGCAGATGCCGCAGTACATGCACAACGCGTAGTCGATATCAAAACGATCCAGCAGGTTGACTTGACGCGGCTTACCACCTTCGCGGCGCGGCGGTGCAAGTTCTTTGTGCGCTTCGATGTAAATGCACCAATCGGGGCACGATCGTGAACACAACATACATGAGGTGCAGTTGTCTTGATGCAACGCGATCACCCCACGCGAACGAATCGGTGGGGTTTCCTTCTCGTGCGGATACTGAACGGTGTTCGCCCCCTTTGTCGCCGTGTTGAACAAAGTACCGAGCGTTACGCCGAGACCTTTAACTAACCCAGGAACTTTTGGCACTAGAACACCACCTTTAATATTGAGGTAACCATAATGTTGGCCAAAGCAACTGGTATCAGACCCTTCCAGGCAAACCGTTGTAACTGGTCTTCACGAAGACGCGGATAACTAAATCGAATCCACATGATGATGAACACGATCAGCATCATCTTGGTGAACATAATCAATGGTCCGGCGAAATTCATCCAGTTGTCGACTTCATCTATTGATGTCCAACCGAACCACGAGAACGGCACGCCCCAACCCCCGAGGAACAACACAGATGCGATCATCGCAAACACACCCGCGGTGGCGAATTCTCCAATAAAGAAAATCAAGAAACGAAAACCTGAGTACTCGGTCATGTAGCCAGAGACGAGTTCGCTCTCTGCGATCGGCATGTCAAACGGAGCCTGAGTCAATTCGGCTTGAATCGCGATCATAAAAATTACGAAGCCAACGAACTGACTGATTAAGTACGGATGACCAACAGCATCAATGCCGAACATCGACCCGGAGTTTTGGGCAACAACAATCTTTTGCAGATTCATCGTGCCCGCTTGAATCACAACACCCATAACGGCCAAAACCATCGGCAACTCATAGGCGATCAATTGACCGGCTGCACGCAAACCACCCAACAGTGAATATTTATTTGCACTCGACCAACCGGCGATCAGAATTCCGAGAACAGAGACAGAAGAAACCGCAAGCGCATAAAAGATGCCCGTTTCCAAATCGGTGAACAAAGCATCTGGACCAAACGGCACCACCACGACGAGCAAGAAAGTGCTGAGCAAAACAATTATCGGTGCCATCTTAAAAATTCGTGCGTCGGCACGCTCGGGCACAATGTCTTCTTTCTGCAACCACTTTCCGACCTCAGCGAAAAGTTGCATCGACCCGTAAGGACCGGCTTCCATCGGACCAAGTCGACTCTGCATAAACGACATCATCTTGAACAAAAACACATAAACGATCGTTCCAGCCGGCAGCAACACGGCAACCAGCCCACCCAACACCCGCAACAATGATTCTCCCCAATACGGAATCTCAGCAAGCAACGGGCTCATCGATCAATGTCTCCAAGAATGAAATAAAGAGAAGCCAAAATTGTCACGATGTCCGGCACATACACGCCGCGCAACAACCAAGGTGTAATTGAAATATTGTTGAAACTTGCCGAACGAATCTTGACCCTGAACGGTCCAAGGTCGCCACGCGAAACTACGTAGTAGCCCATTTCACCGAGTGGGTTCTCAGTTGAAACCCAGGCCTCACCTTCTGGAACCTTGATGATCTTCGGCACTTTAGCCATAACCGGCCCGGCAGGTATCGAACCCAAGAGTTGGTCGACAATTTTTGTCGACTCACGAGTTTCTTGCAGACGAATCCAGCATCGCGCGAAACTGTCGCCGTCAGGATGTGTCCAAACTTTCCAGTCGGCCTTGTTCCACATCATCGGCAACGACTGATCGCGACGCAAGTCCCAATCCACGCCGCTGGCTCGCAAGTTGGCGCCAGAAAGACCGTACTGCAGAGCAACATCTCGCGGAATCACACCGATGCCTCGAGTTCGGGACTGAAAGATTTCGTTGCCAAACAGCAAATCTTCGATTTGATCACAGAAATTGCGAAGTTTTTTCATCACAGCACGAGTTTCGTCGATCCACCCGGCGGGTAAATCGTCTTTTAATCCACCGATGCGGTCGAAGTTCGGATGAAAGCGACCACCAGTTGCCGACTCGATCAAATTCAAAACATATTCACGATCACGGAATGCGAGAAACACCGGCGTAATCGCCCCGAGTTGCACGCCAAGATCACCCAAGAATAACGAGACGTTGGCGATGCGTGAAAGTTCGAACAAAATCGTGCGAATGTACTGCGCGCGAGTTGGTGCCTCAACACCCATCAACTTTTCGGCGGCCAAAATGAACGGTACTTCGTTGGCAAAACTTCCGAGCCAGTCAATTCGATTGACAAGTGTCGTAACTTGCGGAAATGTTCGCACTTCAGCGAGTTTTTCGTAACCGCGGTGCATGTATCCGCACGCAGGTTCAGCCCAAACAACTTGTTCGCCATCCAGACGGGCGATAATCCGAAGAGTTCCGTGCGTCGCCGGGTGTTGTGGTCCAATGTTCAGCGTCATGCCCTCGGTCTCGAGTTCGAGATTCAGCCGTGCATCCGCCGCCTGCGCTGCGATATATGAAAGTTGCTGACGATCACCGAGCATTGTCACGAAGCATCACCGTCGCTTGAATCGCCCGAGTCATCTCCGCCCGGCAACGGCTCAACATCAACGATGCCGGGCCACGGCTTGACCATGCGCGCAAGCAACGGAAAATCTTTGCGCATTGGATGCCCTTCAAAGTCGACCGGCAAATACATCTTTCGTAAATCTGGGTGGCCGGCAAACTCAATGCCGAACATTTCATGTGCCTCGCGCTCGTGCCAATTCGCCCCAGCGAACACCGTGATCAAAGAATCAATTGTCGGCGTCGCGTCCGCGACATCTGCCTTGACATTCAAACCGATATGAGTCTTCGAGTTGACGATGCGGACAAGAACTTGCATCCGAGTTTCGCCACCCGCATACCCTGAACGAATGGTCATGTCACGTTGCGGGGCCGGCTCTGTGGGGTCATCTTCGCCACGACCATATGGTGACGGCATCCAGTCAATCGCCGACAAGAAACAGAAATAATCGAATGAATTGATATCACGAAGTTTTTTTATACTTGTTTGCCAGGCATCATTTCGCACACGAATCCAAATGTCATCGCCGGGTTTGAGATGCGAATCAACAACGGCATCACCCAGCGAACTCTTGATCGCCACCAGCAACTCTTCACGAGCCGTATCAACTACCGGCGTTGTGATTTCGCTATTTGACGACAACGGTCTCACCTCGGCGCTCTGCGATTTCGGCAGCATCCACAGGTGCGTCCATAGACTTTGTTCCCTCGCCACGCCAGCGCGCGCCCATGTCTTCGTTCTTGATTCGCTGTTGCAACAGCACGATGCCTTCAAGCAATGCTTCAGGTCGGGGCGGGCAACCAGGCACATAAACATCAACCGGAATAATTTGATCCACGCCTTTGGTCACCGAGTAACTGTCCCAATATGGGCCACCACAGTTGGCGCAACTGCCCATGCTGATTACATATTTTGGTTCCGGCATCTGCTCGTAAAGTCGGCGAATCACGGGCGCCATCTTGTCGGTGACGGTGCCCGAGATTACGACGAGGTCAGCCTGACGCGGACTTGCTGGCAACGGAATAACTCCGAGACGCATCACGTCGTAGCGCGGTGAACCAAATGCCGCACCCATTTCGATCGCACAGCAAGCCAAACCCCATTGGTAAACCCACAGTGAATATGAGCGACCCAAATTAAAAAGTGAACTTAGCGGCTTTGGCAATCGGCCACGATCAACTAAACCCATCGCAACACACCTTTGCGCCATGCATAAATCAAACCGAGCAACAAAATGAAAACGAACGCACCCATTTCGACCAGACCAAACACGCCGTATCGCTCGAGTTGGGTCGCCCACGGAAAGATAAAAACTGCTTCAACATCGAACACGACGAACAAAAGCGCAAAAATGTAATAGCGCACTTGACTCTGCGACCAGCCGTGACCGACCGGGTCGACACCGCTTTCATATGTCAACATTTTTTGTGGATTCGGGCGATTCGGGCGCACGACCGATGCGATCCACAACAGCAACCCGGCCACCGCCACTGCCGCCAAGCCAAACCAAACGACAGTTAAATACGACCGAAGAAAGGTAGACATACCCCTGTAAAACTAGTCTGCGAACGCGTTCTTGGTTTAACTACAAAGCACATTGGGCGATTGTGAAAGATTCCACTCGCTTTGGTTTTACTTGGCTGAATACTCCATGAACCAATCCACAAGACGTGCCGCCGCGGGGGCACTTTGCGCGACCTCTCTAGTCGTTTGGGCAATGAGTTCGCTGGCTTTTAGACCAACTTTGGCCAGTTCTTCTCGACCAGATTCGCTCGCCCACCTTTGCACAATTTGTTCAGTTGCTTCAGGATGAAATTGCGTCGCAAACGAACGACCAGCACG
>CAMBWL010000084.1 GCA_945871625.1 Bifidobacterium breve | reverse complement strand
GCGCCGTGAGCATTTTGCCGCGATGTTCTTCAAATGCCCGAATCAAAAGACCAAAACCCAAAACCGCCAACGACAACGAGATTGAAAACGAAAACTCACCCGCCATGGTCGATGCGATGTTGCCGCCATAAATAGTGAAGCTCTCGTCATATAAAAAAACAACCGAAGCGAGGGTCAGCAATTCTGGGATCGGAAACACAAACTTCGCCAACTTGCCAAACAACCAAGTACAAACTGGCAAGGTCAAGATGCCAAGCACTGCGACGATCTTGAGCGCAATGCCGTAGGGCAAGACCAGATCGACAAGCAAAACTGCTATCGCCGGCACAACCATATAGAACCGATACATCGGAAATCCTGAATACCAATCGTTGCTCCAACCCGTGAGTCGAAAATGTGGCAACAAGAAATCACGCAAATACGCAGGACCGTAAACATGTGCGCCCATGTCACCACCTGTTGGGGTGTTGTTGCGCAAAATCAACTCAGGATGCAACGTCATCAGCAACATCAATGTCGAACCAGCGACTATGGCTGCCGACGCAATTTGCTGAGCAGACCAACGCTTAGAACTAAGTTGTTTCACTGCAACCAAACTCTACCCTTCACGAATTTGAACCAAATTACAAAAGAGCGACGAGCAAAATGCCTGTCGCATTGAATGCGACGTGCGCGATTACCGACATGCCGAGTCGCTTCGTGCGATGAAACAAGTAGCCCAAAACCAGAGCGAAGGCAAGCAGTCCCGGCAACTCAACTAGTTGCAGATGCACCCCGGCAAACCAGACCGCGGTCAAAATTAAGGCAACTCGCCCATTGAAATGATTGTTCAAACCAGCCTGAATAAACCCACGGTAAACCAACTCTTCGACAAATGGTGCGCCAAACACAACGACCACAATCAAAACAACCAACCATGGACCTGTGGCGTTGTCGAATAAGTCTTGCGCACGCTTTGCTACTGAATCTGGTGCAAACTTCTCCGGAAAAGCCAACCGAAATGGCCAGGTGACTAAACCCACGAGCACGAGTTGACTAAAAACGCCTATCGGAACGCCCCAAATGTCGACAGTACGAAAACTCAAAAAATAATCCCGCACAAAGTTTTGGCTACCGAACTTTTTTGAAACAATAAACAAACCAACCATGAACGGAGCCCACAGTGCGAGTGCAGAAACGCCGAGGAACCATTTCGGCTCTTTACCTGCAACCAGATCGACATTATCGGTCAATACCAAGACTGCCGAACTGACCAAGAGCGCAATTACATAACTGACGGCCCAAGTCAGAACAACAATTTTCAGTGAAATATTTTTATACCGATGAGGCTCTTGCCCGAAGGGCGGAGCCCAGGGCGACTGGTTCATCCGGCGAGGCGGTTTGGCATCACAATTCTGAATCGGTTGCGGCGATCTTCAAGCCTCCAACCGGACGGAGCCGTAATTCTTACACCGTGGCGATCACACAAGTCGTATGCGTGCGGATCTCGCTCGGTGGTCAGGTCGTCTATCCACACAAGTGCACGGCTGTATTGATAAGTCAAAGTAATCGAGGCAAGTTCGTTACAAGTACAACGTGAACAACGACGAACCATGTCTCTTACAATAATTGATGAGTCATACGCCACAGTGGATTTCAAATCAAGCATTTATCAAGTATCCGCTGATGCACGGTTTGGGTAACGGGTCGTATCATTAACAACGTGACCAAATTGCCACCCCCACCACCGCCAGCAAAGCCATCATCGTCAAAGCGAAAACCAGCCGCACGCAAGAAACCGTCGGGCTTTCTCGGCAAAAAATCACGTAAAAAGACCAACACCAATTCAAACGTCAAAAGCACTGACGAAAAACCATCAATGCCACGCTGGGCAACTTGGGCAATTATCGCCGTCGTAGTTTTGTTGATTGCCGGCCCGAGAATTTGGCCAACTTCTACGGCAACAAAACTTACGTACACCGAATTCTTGGATCTCGTCAAAAAAGGTGAAATTCAGCAGGTAAAAATCAACAACCTGTCTAACCAAATCAGCGGCACGCTCAGAGATGGCAGTGAATTCGCAACCACGGGTGCCGTCGTGCTTTCTGATGCAGACGAAACCTTGCTCAAAGAAAAGGGTGTCGACTACGACTATTCGACGCCACAAGGAAACTTCTTCACCAACCTGATTCCACTGTTGTTGCCGTTTATTTTAATTATGGGTTTCTTCTTTTGGATGCAACGACGCGCGATGGGTCAAGCCGGCAGCATCATGTCAATTGGTCGTAGTCGCGCCAAAAATTACAACGCCGATAAACCTGCAACTACTTTCGCTGATGTTGCTGGTTACGACGGCGTGAAACAAGAAATCAGAGAAGTCGTCGATTTCTTGAAGATGCCAGAAAGTTTCAAAGAAATCGGCGCACGCGTGCCCAAGGGTGTGCTCTTGGTCGGCCCTCCAGGAACCGGAAAGACTCTTTTCGCACGTGCAGTTGCGGGCGAAGCTGGTGTGGATTTCTTGTCGGTCACCGGTTCTGACTTCATGGAGATGTTCGTCGGCGTCGGCGCGAGCCGAGTTCGTGATCTGTTCCAACAGGCACGAAAAATGGGCCGTGCGATCATCTTCGTCGACGAAATAGATTCAATCGGTCGCAAGCGCGGTGCCGGCCTTGGTGGTGGCCACGACGAGCGTGAACAAACACTCAATCAGTTGCTCGCCGAAATGGATGGCTTCGAAACCACCGAAGGCGTAATCGTGATGGCGGCGACAAACCGCCCAGACATTTTGGATGCGGCGTTGTTGCGACCAGGTCGCTTTGACCGCCAGGTGATCATGCCGTTGCCAGAGTGCGAAGAGCGTCTCGCAATTCTCACCGTGCACTCAAAAGGCAAGCGAATGGGCACGGATATCGTGCTCGACACAATGGCCAAGGCGACGCCCGGCATGAGTGGTGCCGATCTGGCAAACCTGGTGAATGAAGCGGCATTGCTTGCCGTTCGTCGAGGCTCGAAAGTCATCGAACACATCGACTTTGAAAATGCCCGCGATCGAGTAATCATGGGCGCACGTCGTGAAAGCCTGATTCTCAACGCCGAAGAAAAGCGCGCCACCGCATACCACGAGGGTGGACACGCGGTTTTGGCGACGGTACTTCCCCACAGTGATCCGTTGCATAAAGTGACGATCTTGCCCCGCGGCATGGCACTCGGAGTGACTTGGACACTTCCCGAAGAACGCCACACCTATTCGCGCGACTATTTCAAGGACATGATTTGCAAAGCCATGGGTGGCAGAGTCGCAGAGATGATCGTTTTTGGACATTTAAATAGTGGTGCGGCCAACGATCTCGAACAAGCAACCTCAATCGCGCGTCGCATGGTGCGCGAATGGGGCATGAGCGACGCAGTCGGCCCAATGGCATGGAGTTCGCAACAGCAAGTGTTTCTCGGTGAAGACCTGATGACCAACGGACGCGAATATTCGGATGAAACTGCGCGAATGATCGACTCAGAAATCGGTTTGATTTTGCGCGACCAAGAATCTCGCGCCAAATTGCTGCTCGAAAAAAATCGTGCCGGTCTAGATCTGGTCGCCCAAGCATTGCTCGAACAAGAAACTATTGACGGGGCAACCGTTGCTCGACTGGTTCAAGAAGGTCTGGGCCGACCTCAAATTGTCGAGCCATCGCCTGGCGCACCTCGAAAAACCAGCGAGTCGACCGAAAACTAATTTGTTGGGTGGTCGTGCTTGGCATCGCCACACGACGGAACATCACTCAAGATTTGCGGATCGCGACATTTGGCTAATGCTGCCCAAAGATCGGTTGCCGTAATTGGGCCAACTGTTGCAAACCTGACGACACCGTCCTTGTCGGCGATCACCAGAGTCGGCACCGAATCAATTTGATATCGCTGGTGCAAACCGCGCATCTCGGTGAAGTCAATTATCTGCACCGAGACTTCCCCGCTTTCAAGAACTGAAGCTTTGGTCGCGACATCACGACACGCATCACAAGTCGATGAAGTGAAGACTGCAACGAGCCAATTTTTTTGCGAGTCATCAAAATCGCTTCGGCTGAGTTGATGCGGCACGGCACCGCGAATCTGCGCTGGCGCATCGGGCTTGCGCTTGCGCAACGAGTAGCCCAACCCCGCGGCCAACAGCAAGACAATCGCAGCAAGGGCCGACTTCATTATTTGTTGCCTTGCACATTGATACCCGTTGATCGATACGGCAAACTAAGCACACTTGAAACGCCAACTAAATCGTGACCACGAGTTACTTCTCGTTGCACTACTACTTCAGTATCAGACTCGAGTACAAGTTGTAACCCGGTAGCAGTCGCTGGAATCTTGACCTCAACTACGCCAGCAGCACCCAGTTCAATTTGCTCAAGCCCCTCGATCGCTACCAAACCCGCCGGGCCAATTGTTGAAAAGCGAAGTTTTGCGTTCAGCGAAGTTGTATTTGCAACTACCAGCGAGCCACCCACAGGCGGGACCCCACTCGGGATCGTCCATGTTTTTGATGGAGCACCAAAAGGAGCCCCAAGAGTGACTGTCGTGCCAGTTTTCTTTTCAACCTTGCGAGACAATACCTGTTCCACGACTATGTACTCAAGTGAGTCGTCTTGGGTGCCCGTCACAAAATCGTCGGTGATACTTGAAACAAAAATCCCGTATCGCCCGTCGGTAATCGCGGGCAGAGTTGATGTGGCAAGCGTGGTAACTCGACCAGCCGGAATCGTCA
>CAMBWL010000083.1 GCA_945871625.1 Bifidobacterium breve | reverse complement strand
GTTGCCCGCGTCGGCGACCGAGAAATTCTCACCGTCAACGCCGCGCTTGGCGATCGCAACTTTGAAGCAGCCGGGCAATTTGTAAAAATGCCACAAGCGCCGTCGCCTGAGCAAACGCCGACGCGCCAACACATTCACGATTCACCCGGCACGATTCACGACTCGTTGCAACAACGTGTTGTTAAAGGTCGATCACTCGCACAACTCGACGGTTCGCTAAGCGACGGCAATGTCGTGATGTGGGCGCATATTCCCGCGCTGATTGAAGCCGTCGATGCAACAGCACTCGGCATTCTCGGCGACTTTGTGCCGATGGCGATCGGTCAGGCGTTGGGTTTGGCCGCGGGTGGCAACAGCCTCGACAACACAATCCGCATCGTCAAACTTGTGCCCACAAAATGGGTGCTGCTTGACATATATATAGACGCGATCGACCGCGGTTTTGGGCATGGGCGCGTGAACATGTTCGCCGAAGATGGCACGCTGATGGCTCTAGCCAGTCAGAGTTGCAAAGCACGAAAGTGGAAGAATTAACTCGTGCAACAACGACCCGGAATGACAGTGCCGATGCCCGGACATTTGCATGCGCAGCGTGATAATTATAAAAAACTTGCAGATCTTGGTTACACCGACATTTGGTCAGCAGAATCAGATGGCGCCGATGCGTTTACGCCGCTGGCGATGGCCGCCGCGTGGGAGCCGCGCTTGCGACTCGGCACTGCGATCGTGCCGGCATATACGCGTTCACCGGCATTGATGGCACAAAGTGTGGCGACTCTTGCTGATGCGGCGCCTGGCAGGTTTGCGATCGGCATCGGTTCGTCGAGCAACGTGATTATCGAAAAATGGAATGCAATTCCGTTTGTTGAACCGTATAAAAAAGTTCGCGATGTCGTGCGGTTTTTGCAAGACGCGATGACAGGCGAAAAAATTACAAAGAATTACGACACTTTTAATATCGATGGTTTTCGCCTAGGCATTCGCCCTGAAGTGAAACCGCAAATTCTGGTAGCGGCATTGCGCGAAGGCATGTTGAAACTCGCAGGTCGCGAAGCCGACGGCGCGATCATTAACTGGCTATCGGCAGATGACGTAACCAAAGTCGCCTCAGTAGTACACGAAGCAGCAAAAAAATCACAAAACCCGGGCGAGCGTGAAATTGTTGCACGAATTTTTGTTTGTCCGAGCGAAAACGCCGATTTGGTGCGCGAGTCGGCCAAGCGACTAATTGCCGCATATCTAACCGTGCCTGTCTATGCCGAGTTTCATCGATGGCTCGGTCGTGGTGAAATGTTGCAACCAATGTGGGACCTCTGGAAGGCAGGCGATCGCAAAGGTGCACTTGCGGTGATACCTAACGAAGTAGTTGACCAATTGTTCGTGCACGGTAGCGCCGAAAAGTGTCGCGCAACAATTAAAAAATATTTCGACAACGGCGTCACGACATCATCTCTGGCGATTGTCGCGTTTGATCCAGAAGTAGATTTCTGGCAATGCGTTGAAACTCTTTCGCCGAGCGCAAGTTAAGCAATGTCAGTAAGCGAAACAGACTCAGAAGTATCGGCGCGTCTCGAATTTGAGCAAGCACAACGCAGCGAAGGCTGGAAACTTCTGCGCGGTTTGTTGCGCGACCAGCGTCGCAATTTAGTTATCGGCGGCCTGATCGGCATTTCGTGGGCTGCATTCAAAGTTGCGATTCCGCAGGTTACAAAATTTGCGATCAACGATGGCATTGAAAAGAACGGACCATTGTTGAAGTGGTCGTTGATCATCATTGGGCTTGGTGTGATGACCGGCATCTTGTCTGGCTTTCGTCGATATGTCGCATTTCGCGAAAGTCGTTGGGCCGAAACCTTGCTACGCGAAAGACTGTTTTCTCACGTTCTTGGTTTGAATGTCGGCTATCACGACAAAGCCCAAACGGGTCAGTTGATGAGCCGTGCCTCGAGCGATCTAATGCAAATTCAAGCGTTCATCGTGATGATTCCGATCACGATGTCGAACGTGATTCAAATTTTCGCCGTCGCAACTATCTTGTTCATCACCGACCCGGTTTTGGCAATTGTGGCGATGGCGCCGTTGCCGTTTGTCAATCTCTCGGCGCGCCGATTCAGCAATCGAATTCATCCAATTTCGATTGCGGTGCAGGCCGAGCAGGCTCAATTGGCCAATGTCGTCGAAGAGTCAGTCTCGGGTATTCGTGTAGTTAAGGGTTTTGGTGCCGAGCAAGTGCAGTTCGACAAACTTTCGAAAGAAGCCGACGATATTTACAAGGAGTCGATGAAGGCCGCCAAGATTCGCAGCAACTTCATGCCAGCAATTGATGTTCTGCCCGCGCTCGGCGCTGTCGGGGTGCTGGGTGTCGGTGGTCATCGCGTTTTGTCGGGTCAATTGTCGATCGGCGATCTTGTCGCGTTTAATGTTTATCTCACACTTCTCGTCTGGCCACTGCGAAATGTTGGCATGATCATTGCGCTCGGTCAGCGTGCGGCGTCGGCGTTGGTGCGAATCCACGAGGTGCTGTCAACTGAATCTGAAATTACAGACCCTGCAGTGGCTCGCGACTTGCCGTCACAAAACGGTAAGCAACTTGGCGCAGTGAAGTTTGATCGCGTGCAGTTTGGCTACGACCCTGATCGGCCGGTGCTGCAAAACTTCAATCTTGATATTGCCGCAGGCGAGTCGATTGCGATCGTCGGTGCGACTGCATCGGGTAAATCAACGGTCGCACGGTTGCTGTTGCGTTTTTATGACACAAATCATGGGCATGTCTTCTTAGACGGTGTTGATGTGCGAAAACTTAAACTTCGAGAACTGCGCCAACAAATTGGTGTCGTCTTCGAAGATACGGTTTTGTTTAACGACTCGGTGACAGCAAACATCTCGTTCGCCAAGCCGAATGCCGCCCAAGCCGACCTCGAAAAAGCGGCAAAACTCGCCGGCGCTCACGACTTTATTTTGCAACTTCCAGATGGCTACGACACGGTGATCGGCGAGCGGGGATTCTCGCTTTCTGGTGGGCAGCGCCAGCGCATCGCGATTGCACGCGCGATCATTTCTGATCCGCGAGTTTTGGTGCTCGACGATGCGACGAGTGCAGTTGACCCCAGCAAAGAAGGCGAAATTCGCGACGCAATGCGCACGGTTATGTCGGGTCGCACGACGATTGTGATTGCCCACCGCCCAGGCACGATTGCGTTGGCTTCACGAGTTGTGTTCATCGACGGCCAAACTGTTGCGGCGATCGGCAAGCATGAAGAGCTTGTTGCCACAAATGCTCGCTATCGCGAAGTGCTCGCGAGTATGCAGCAAGTCAAGACCGCGAACACCAAAGTGGCGGTGAAATAGCAATGTGGCAATCTGGTGGCGTTAGTGACGAAGATCGCCTGAGTCGTGCGCAGGCCCGCACAATCTTGGGTCGCGTGTTCAAAATGGCTGCACCGTTTCGTAAGACGATGTTTATCGCGTTCGGCTGTGTCATGGTTACGACGGCAACGACTTTGTCGGCGCCGGTCATCGTGCGCCACGGCATCGATGCTGGCATCAGGGCGGGTGATGACGGTGCGCTCAATCTTTCGGTGGTGATGTATTTGGTCGTCGTTTCCTTGACCTATGTGTTTGGTCGCTTGTTGTTTGTGTTCGTCAACAGAACGGGCGAGTCGTTCTTGCGCGTGCTGCGTCTCGCTGTGTTTCGTCAGATGCAACGTCAGTCAATGGCATTTTTCGACCGCAACAAAGCTGGTGTTCTCGTCGCGCGGATGACTGCTGATATCGAGTCGATGTCAGAACTCGTGCAATGGGGTTTGTTGCAGTTCTTGTCGGCTGTTTTGATGCTTGTGTTTTCGATCGTCGTGTTGCTGTTTCTCAGTTGGCAGTTGACGATCGTCGCTTTGTTGGTGATGCCGGTGTTGGTCATTTCATCGATCAAGTTTCAGCGTGACTCAAACCGCGCTTATTTGACGGTGCGCGAGCGAGTTGGCGCAAATCTATCGGCATTGCAAGAAGGCATCACAACTGTTCGGGTAATTCAGGCCTATGCCCAAGAAGACGAAGTGAAGCGCAAATTCAAAATTTCAAATCAATCGCTTTTCGCAGCGCACGAAAAAAGCGTGCGAGTTTCTACTTGGTATTTCGCATTGGTCGAATTTTCTGGCGTTCTCGCCAGCGCATTGATGATCGGCATCGGCGGCTGGTTCGCCCACCGCGGCACCGTCACACTGGGCACAGTTGTTGCATTCGTGTTGTTGCTCTCGAGTTTGTTTGATCCGGTTCAGCAACTTTCACAGCTTTACAACACTGTGCAGTCGGCGGGTGCTGCATTGAACAAACTTTTTGCGATCCTTGACGCGAAACCCGAAGTCGACGAACATCACTCTGCAATCGACTTGCCGATAACTGGCGAACTTAAAGTAACCGATGTTTCATTTATGTATGCGGGCGCTGACTCGCCGGCGCTTGATGGCGTGTCGATAAAAGTTGGCGTTGGCGAGAAACTCGCTCTGGTCGGCCCAACTGGGGCAGGCAAATCAACGTTGGCAAAACTCATGGCACGACTTTATGACCCACAAAGTGGCACCGTCGAGTATGGCGGCGTCAATTTAACGATGGCGACAATGCCATCTTTGCGCGAACGCATCGCCGTCGTACCGCAAGAAGGTTTCTTGTTCAACGGATCAATCCGCGACAACTTGCGCATCGCCCGCGCCAATGCAACTGACGCCGAAATCGAAGCGGCGAT
>CAMBWL010000082.1 GCA_945871625.1 Bifidobacterium breve | reverse complement strand
AAAGTTCGCTGGTATTGGCAAGGTGCGAGCCCGAAGCGGGTTGGATGTTTTGAAGATCTCTCATAAGTGTCGATTTTCAAGTCTCGAATCTCGTCAGCGTGAGGCGTTGATCAAAGAGTTCGCAAAATGAGCACCGACTACACCTCACTTGTGGTCGTGGTTTCGGGTCCTGGTGGCGTCGGCAAAAGTACGATCGTCGAAAAACTTGTTGCTCGTGATACCCAACTTTGGTTGAGCCGTTCATGGACGACCAGAGAGCGACGACAGGGCGAAGCCTTGGACGCATACAATTTCGTCAGTCGCAAAGATTTCGAAGACAATATCGCCAGTGGTGGCTTTTTAGAGTGGACCGACTTTCTCGGCAATTATTACGGCACGCCAACTCCGAATCCGCCCAAAGGTCGCGACACAGTTCTTGAAATCGAGGTCGATGGCGCGCAACAAGTTAAGCGGATCAACGTCAGGGCGCTGTTGCTTTTTGTCTTGCCACCATCACGCCAAGAGCAAAAGGCACGACTGCGGGGTCGCGGTGACCCGGACCCTAAAGTCGAGAAACGCCTGCGCAAAGCCGAAGAAGAAGAACCCGTGGGCAGAGCGATTGCTGATTATGTAATCGTCAATGATGACCTTGACTCAACGGTCGAAGAAATGAGTCGGATCATCGCCTACGAGCGCAAACAGCGCACTGCGAGTTAGAAACAGCGCTATACTCAATAGCCGCAAGCGAGCCAAATTTGATCGTCTTGTGATTGATGCCAGGAGGCAAATGTGACGACAGAAGACACGATGATGAACCCAGCAATCGAGTCGCTGATGGGTCAAACTGGCTCCAAATTCTCACTTGTGACGCTCTCGGCACGCAGGGCACGTGAAATAAACTCGTATTTCAACCAACTGGGCGACGGTCTCGGCAACATGGTGCCACCGCAAGTCAGTTCTACGGCGCGTAAGCCACTTTCAATTAGTTTCGAGGAAATCGCAAGTGGAAAGATTCAACTTGTCGCCAAAACAATCGAAGAAGTGCTTGCCGAGAATGAGGCTGCAGTCGCGGCCGAGAAACAAGCAGAGCTCGACGCAATGCAAGATTCGGCTACTGAGCAACCTGCCGAGTAAGTAGTCTCGGTCAATGAAAAAATATTCGTTCACCTCTGAAAGCGTGACCGAGGGTCACCCCGACAAGATGGCCGATCAGATATCTGATGCGGTGCTTGATGCAATTTTGGCAGAAGACGCGGGCGGCCGAGTCGCTTGCGAAACATTGTTTACGACGGGTCTATGCGTGGTTTCCGGAGAGATTACAACAAGTGCCTACGTTGATATTCCAAAAATCGCCCGCGAAGTAATCAAGGGCATCGGTTACGACAACGCGCTTTATGGTTTTGACGGCAACACCTGCGGAGTAATCGTCAGTATCGACGAGCAAAGTCCGAATATCGCCCAAGGTGTCGACGTCAGCGAAGAGATTCGTGCAGGCAAAAGTGGTGAGGACAAATTGAACAGCCAGGGTGCCGGCGACCAAGGAATGATGTTCGGTTATGCCTGCACAGAGACTGCCGATCTAATGCCGCTTCCGATTTGGTTGGCGCACCGCATGGCAGAAAAACTCGCAGAGGTTCGCAAGTCTGGTGCAATTCCGTATTTGCGACCAGACGGCAAAACTCAAGTGACATTTGATTACGAAAATGGTGTGCCCGTGCGATTGCGCACGGTTTTGATTTCGACCCAGCATGCTGACGGCATAAATCGTGACACCGTCATTCGCCCTGATCTGATTGAGCAGGTGATTCGTCCGGTGATTCCGGCACAGTTCGCAAAAGACGACTACGCCGTTTATGTCAACCCAACCGGAGAGTTCGTAAAAGGTGGACCACACGCCGACACAGGTCTGACCGGGCGCAAAATTATCGTCGATACATATGGCGGTATGGGCCGACATGGTGGTGGCGCATTCAGCGGCAAAGACCCATCAAAAGTAGATCGCTCGGCTGCTTATGCTGCGCGATGGGTCGCCAAGCATGTTGTGGCATCGGGTGCCGCCAAGCGATGCGAGTTGCAAGTGGCCTACGCCATCGGCATGGCTCATCCAGTGAGTATTTTCGTTGAAACATTCGGAACTAACGCGGTTGATGAAGCGTTGATCGAGACGGCAGTTCGAGAAATTTTCGATCTTCGCCCAGCGGCAATTTTGCGCGACCTCGAACTCAAGCGACCGATCTATCAAAAGACCGCCGCTTATGGTCACTTTGGTCGCAATGAACCCAACTTCACCTGGGAGAAACTGTCTCGGCTAAAAGAGTTCAAGGCAGCAGTCAAACTCTGATTCAAACCGCGGTGCCCTTTGTTCGGGTAGCGCGAGTCGTGCCCGACGTAACCGGGGTTGACAAAATTTTTGATTATTTGGTGCCCGAGGCTCTCAAAGATCAGGTCAAAGTTGGTGCGCGCGTGCGCGTGCCGCTGCATGGACGAAATGTCGCGGGGTGGGTGGTTGAAATAGGCGAGCCAAGCGTTGGCTTGGCGGTCAACAAGATTCGCAGCGTGATCAAAGTTCTTGGTTTGGGTGCCACTCAAGAAATAGTTGATCTTGCGAATTGGGCAAACAAGCGCTGGGTGGGTCGGCTTCGATCGTTTATTTCGACGGCTGCGCCCGACACGCTGATCACAAAAGTTCCATCTGCGTTGTATATGCCACGGGCCGTGCAGTTTGCCTCGGGGGCAGTCGAGTCTTTGAAAAAATTTGGCAGCGGATTGATCACGGTTGCACCGTTGACCAATTTGGCGACCATAGTCAGTGCAATTGCCTGCGACGGACCGACAATAGTCATCTTGCCATCGCAAAATCGCGTCAAACTTTTGGCTGCGACACTGAAAGCGAACGACTTCTCGGTCGCACAATGGCCCCAAGATTGGGCGTTGGCACGCGGCGGGGTGGATATTGTGGTCGGAACTCGAAGCGCCGTGTGGGCACCTGTCGAAAAGTTCTCGAGCATCATCGTCGTCGATGAACACGATGACACGTTGCAAGAAGAGCGCAGTCCGAGTTGGCATGCGCGTGATGTGGCAATTGAGCGAGCCAAGAGAAATGATGCTCGATGTGTCTTGCTTTCACCAATACCGTCACTTGTGGCCCGTGACTGGGCGGGTGAACGGGTTGTGTTTGACGCGCAAAAGCCATGGCCGAAAATAGTGCTAATCGATCGCAACAAGGACGAGCAATGGAGTCGTTCACTGATTTCTACCGAGTTGATCGCAGAGTTGCGTGACAAATCTCGCAAAGTTGTTTGTGTCTATAACGCGAAGGGGCGAGCGCGGTTGATCGCTTGCGGATCGTGCCGCAACATATTGCGCTGTGAAAAATGTGACGCGGCACTCGTACAACGCGACCAGACAAATCTTGACTGTCCGCGGTGTGGCGAATCTCGGCCAGTTATCTGTCAATCCTGTGGTTCTAGTAGTTGTGCAGTGGTCAAACCAGGTGTGAGTCGGTTGCGTGAAGAACTTGAAGCGGCAGCAAATCGATCAGTCGTCGAGGTGACTTCAACCTCAGAAAATGTCAATCAAAGAAGCGGCGTCTTTGTCGGCACCGAGGCGGTGCTGCATCGCGTGCAATCTGCGGACACGGTCGTTTTTTTGGACATTGATTCTGAGTTGCTCGCACCAAGATATCGGGCCAGTGAAATCGTCACGACATTGATCGTGCATGCGGCACGACTCGTGGGCAGATCAGAAAATGAGCCACGACTTCTTTTTCAAACCCACACGCCAGAGAATCAACTTCTGCAGGGTTTGCTCAACAGGGATCTGAAAGCATATTTTGCAACTGATTCGACTCGACGCCAGATGCTCAAGTTTCCTCCGTTTGGTTCGATCGCCGAAGTTTCAGGCAAGGGCACAAGGGCATTTCTAGAATCGCTGGGTGAGACGCTCGAATATTCGTCGGTCGTACAAACGGTGATAAAAGACACAGAGTCAGGTTTGGTTCGTGCGCGAAGTTGGCAAGAGTTAACCGATGTTCTGACGACAGCAAAAAGACCTGCGAAATCGCGAATAGTGATTCATGTAGATCCACCACGTGTGTAGGGGCGAATAGAACTTTTGTATTCGTGTTTTCGGTAGTCTTATAAACGTGAGTTACGACATTCGAACCTTCGGTGACCCGGTATTGAAGACATGTGCCGCCGAAATCACGAACATCGATGCCAAACTCGTCAAACTCACCGACGAGATGTTCGACGTGATGTATCAGGCACCAGGTCTGGGTCTGGCCGCACCTCAAATCGGTGTACAAAAACAATTGTTCGTCTATGACGTCGACGGCTCGCGACAGGTTTTGATCAATCCAAAAATCGTCGAATCGAGCGGCGAATGGGTTTACGACGAAGGTTGTCTGTCGATTCCGGGTCTGTACGTCGAGATGTTGCGCCCGAAATTGGTGCTGGTCGAAGCCACGAACCTAGACGGCAATACGATTCAAATCGAAGCTGACGAACTGTTGGCAAGACTTTTTCAACATGAGATTGATCACTTGCAAGGGGTGCTGATGTTCGAACGTATGACACCCGACCAGAGAAAGCTGGCGCTCGCCGAATATCGACGACGCGAAGAAAACAAAATCGAAAGCGAAGCGACGCACTTAAAACTGTCGTGACCGAACTTGCCCTGTTGCCGTTGGCTGGCGCATCGCGCATCATCTACTTCGGCACACCTGAGATCGCGGTGGCACCACTCGAAGCCTTGGTCGCAAGTGGTTGCGACGTTCGACTAGTCGTCACCCGACCTGATGTTCGTCGCGGTCGAGGAACCAAAACCACCGCCAGCCCCGTAAAAATTGCCGCACAA
>CAMBWL010000081.1 GCA_945871625.1 Bifidobacterium breve | reverse complement strand
CTCAAGTTTGCGGTTGTCGACACCGAAACTACTGGGCTCTCCGGCACCAACGACTATGTTCTGCAACTTGGCGTCGTAATTTCTCGCAGCGACGGCACAATCGAAGAACAATACGAGACTTTTGTCAAACGATTCTTCTGGAAACCAGGCCGACTCGGCGCGTACAAGGTGCACGGCATCAAACGTTCTGACCTTCGCAAAGGCATCAACCCCCAAGAAATGATCAATCGATTAAATCAACTTCTCAGCGAAACAATTTTCGTTGCCCACAACGCAAAATTCGACATCGGTTTTCTCAACGGCGAAGCAGACCGCCTCAAAACTAAAATTAATTGCAACGGGCCGCTTGACACGCTGAAAATGTCGCGTGCGCTCGACCCAAAACGAGTCAACTCGCACAGACTCAAAGATGTGACAGCGCGCTATGGCGTCACTGTCACCCGCCCACACGACGCACTAGCCGACGCACTTGGCACGGCGCTGGTTTTGCCACATCTTTTTGCCCAGCACAAAATCACAACAACTGAAGAACTGGTCTCGCACTTCGGCGCCTAGATCAATTAGCGCTAGGTGTCGATCTATATCTTGCCAAAACTGCTGATGCCGTCTCGTTGACAAGGTTTTTATATTCAGCTGGTTTGAGAACTTTCACACCTTTGCCGGCTCGCAGCAACAATCGACCCAACCAGTGCTTTGAAGTGATCGACATTCTCAAGTCGACGCTGCCATCTTTGTTGTCAACTCTTGATAAATACGGGTAAGACTCGACAATCCAGCGAGAAGACTTTTGCACACGCAAAGTGACCTGTTGCAAACTCTCCGAAAACCAGGGCAACTCATCGTCGCGTACCTCACGAAGCTGATCAAATATTTTCGTTCCCGAAATTTTTTCGATGCGGTCAACACGAAAAACTCGATCTTCACCTGATAGGTGATCATCGGCGGCGACATACCACCGACCAGCGTCTTCAAACACTTTGCGCGCCGTGATCGTTCTCTGCGAACGTTTCTGCGTCGCTGGCGAGAAATATTCAATTTCTTGGCGCTCACCCGTGTTGGCGGCATCCAAAAGTTCTTTGACATAACGGGTCTTTGGCAACTGCACCTTTATTGTTTCTGCACCAGAGGGCATCAGCGGTGCAAGTTTGACCAACGCCGAAGCCAGCGGACCCTTTTTATTTGCGCCCGGCAATTGCATCGCCGTCTGAGCCATCACCGATACGGCAAACAATTCTGCAGTGCTGAGCTTTAGCGGACGCGAAAACATCAGCGGAACCTCTGCAATAACCATTCCGTCGTCCATGTACACGTCGATCAACGCATCGGGCGTGTACGGCGGAACGCCACACACGGCGGCCATCTGTAAGTCTTCAACTAGTTCAGCCTCACTCAAGTTGAATTGACGCGCCATCGCCGAAATCTTGATGCGCTTGCGTTGCATTATCCATGGCAACATCACCAGCAGCCCACTCACACGCTGCGCTGCACTGCGTGGCCCGCGCCGCACTGGTCGCGCCGGTTTCTTGACCGGTTTTTTTACTAGCTTCTTGACCGGTTTCTTGACCGGTTTCTTGACTGCTTTCTTTTTTGTCGCCATCATTTACCTGCCAAAAGCTCTTCGAGCCACTGCACAACTTGATCACGCATAACTTGCGGCTCGAGTACCTCGGCGCTCTCGACCATCGCAAATAGCCATGACCTGAATGCACCCAAATTCGCACAAGGTATTGAAAACTCAACACTGCCATCTGCTCGATCGCGAATCACAAAACTTTCGCCAAATTCGCGTCTGACGCCACCTGCGAGCGCAGCATCAACCAGCACCACCGCACTCGTTACTTCGCCGTCACCGGCTGCCAACATCTGCTTTTCGGTGGGTACGGCGGCCGCTACATCGAAATCAACTGGCGTTTTAAATGCTCGGGCCTCACCAGCACTTACTTCACCTTCAATTCGATCGACACGAAACACTCGCTGATCGCGGCGCAAGTGGTCAAAGCCGATGATGTACCAAAACCCGCTGCGCGAAAGCATTCCGTACGGGTCGACTTGACGTTTTTCGCCCTTGTAGTTGAAATTTAAGGTCTTGCGTTTCATCACGGCATCGGTGATCGTGCTCATATTCTGATCTACGAGTCCGATATTTACGCTCATCGATGCCTTGCGCATGATGCGCTCGCCACCGAGTTTCCACAACGCTTCTTCGCCGTGTTGTGCACCAAGGTGAACTGTCGCTACAGCCAACTGCAACGCAACGCGCTCTTCGTCGGTAAGCCGCAGATCGCTCAACTCATAATTCGAGCGGTTGACCCAATATGTAACCTCGCCTGCGGCATCGCCACCAAGCGTTTTGGTTTCAATCGGAATACCCATTTCGCGCAACGCTGCTTTGTCACGTTCGAAAGCCGCTCGAGCAGCCTCATCGCCATCGGGATACTGCTTGCCCAATTCTTGTCTCACCTGACGCAAAGTCAGAGGTTTGGCTCGGTCCACAAGCAAGGCGAGCAAATTCATCATCCGCTCTGCCTGAGAAATTTTTACAGCCATGGCTCAAGCGTAGGTCGCCCGACTAAGCGCACCAAGCAACTCGCGATTTTGCCGACTTGCTTAAATGACTATTTTTTGCGTCTCATCTGGCGATACGAGTGAATCAATCTTTTGGTCGAAGTGTCATTAACGCCAGACTGATCACTAAAACCAGCAGCTTCTGATTCGTCAACTATCTGATCTTCGATTTCAAGCGACAACGTTTTGCCCAATTCGACTCCCCATTGATCAAAACTATTGATCTGGGCGATCACGCCGTGCACGAACACGCGATGTTCATACATCGCAATCAAAGCACCAAGCGTTCGCGGGGTTAGCGACTGTGCCAGCAATGTCGTGGACGGCCGATTTCCTGGCATTGCGCGGTGTACTTCGATCGAATCTTCGCCGACTTCATCTCGCGCGCCCCCAAACGCCAGCGCCTTGGCCTGGGCCAACATATTGGCAACTAATGCATCATGAGAACTGATGTCCACATTTGCCAGTTGAGCAAAGCCGATGAAGTCAACAGGCACCGTTTCACTGCCTTGGTGCAACATTTGCATAAACGCATGCTGCGAGTTCGTGCCGGTCCCACCCCAAACCACGGGGGCAGTCGCGACGATTGTTGGCGAACCATCGTGTCGCACCGATTTGCCGTTGCTCTCCATTATCAGTTGCTGCAAATAACTCGGCAATGAACGCAACGCTGACGCATAGGTCAATATTGCTTGGCTTGAAAATCGTCGGGTACCAAAGTTGAAAACATCTATCAGCCCTAAAATCAAAGTCGCATTATCTTCCGGCAAGGTGTTTTGCATTTGCTCATCGACGCTGCGCATGCCAGCGAGAAATTCGACAAACACGCCATAGCCAAACGCGATCATCGGCGCCAAACTCACCGCTGACGAGATCGAATATCGCCCACCCACCCAAGGCCAAATCTGAAATGAATTTGCTGCAACTACGCCAACTTCTGCAGCTCTGGCAGGGTTGGCTGAAACTACGACAAACTGGTCGGCAACCTGGTGGTCATCAGTTTGCACACCCAGCCCGTTTGCCAACCATCGCGCTGCAATTTGTGCATTTGCCAAAGTCTCAGCGGTACTGAACGACTTTGAACTGACAATGAACAATGTCTCATGTGGCTTGCACTTGGCCAAAGCCAAATTGATCTCTGTTGAGTCAAAGTTGGCGACAAACAAGCACTCAATATCTGGTTCTTGATTCGTCTGCAACGCGTCATAAATCAACGCTGGACCAAGATTGCTTCCGCCAATTCCAATGTTGACTATTTTCTTGAACTTCTTCTCGCGTCGAACTTTCTCGGTAAAAGCCTGGACCTTCGATAGTTCGTCGTGCACTTGTCTGACTACATTTTTGCCATCCACGGTGACTACATCTGTCGACCTGGCGCGCAACGCAGTATGCAATGCAGGTTCACCTTCAGTGAAATTAACTTTTGCTCCGCTTCGCATTTCGGCAAACTTCTCCAGAACTTTGCCCTGCTTTGCCAACGCCAACAGATCTTTCAGCGCTATTTGATCGATCAACTGCTTGGAGAAATCAACGATGATTTCAGACTGTCCATCGCTCAAAGTCTTTGTCAGCATTTGCCCGCGCGACTTGTCGCCGTTGAATAGCTGGCTTAAAGAACTGGTTTTTAGCCGCTCAGCGTTGGCCAAAATCTGCCGCCAAACTTCAAAAGACTCGTTAGCCATTGAATTAAGGCTACTGACTAGGGTGAATAGCCGTGTCCGAACCCACTGAACGCTCGGGCATCGCTTACGGACTTGGCGCCTACATCACATGGGGACTTCTAACGATCTACTGGAAGTTCCTCGAAGATTTCAATGCATTCGAACTGATCGGCTGGCGCATTATCACTTCGGCAATAATTTTGCTGGCAATTTTGTTCTATAGCAAGAAACTACGTAACCCATTTGCTGCTTTGCAAAATAAACAAATCCGAATTCGCATCATGCTCGCCAGCATCTTGCTTTCGATCAACTGGACTACATACGTTTGGGCCGTTGTCCACGACCAAGTGCTTGAAACGGCACTCGGCTATTTCATCGCACCAATCTTTACGATGATGATCGGCTTCATCGTTTTGCGCGAACCTATTCGTACATCTCACCGCTTTGTAATCGCTTTGGCAACCGTCGCCATCGCGGTCTTGACATATTCATATGGTCAGCCACCATGGCGTGCGCTATTGATCGCCTCTTCTTGGAGCATCTACGGATACCTGAAAAAACAAATTCAATTAACGAGCCTTGAAAGCCTTTCGGCCGAGGTGCTCGCCCTCATCTTGCCGGCGATCGGAATGGTTTGGCTCACATTCGATCGCGCTGACTCAGTTAC
>CAMBWL010000080.1 GCA_945871625.1 Bifidobacterium breve | reverse complement strand
GTCGGCTTCGTTGTATGTCGGAATAATTACAACTGCACGCACTGGCTAAACGCTACTTGACCGATAAACCAGCGAGAGCAAGTGCTTGGGCCACAGTTTCGGCAGGCTCAAGTTTGATGCCAGAAATTTTTATATCTTTTGCGCTGCTCGCAGGAATGATCGCTCGTGTGAAACCGAGTCTTGCTGCTTCGCCAAGTCGACGAGCAGTGTTGCTGGCTTGACGCAACTCACCAGCCAAACCGACTTCGCCACACGCGACAAGATTTTCAGCCAGAGGCGTGTTTGTCGCCGCTGAAACAAGTGCCAAACATAAACCTAAATCAGCGCCTGGTTCACTCAACTTCACGCCACCCACGACAGACGCAAACACTTCGTGTTGGGCAAGATTTACGCCGGCACGCCGCTCAAGCACGGCCAGCAACATCGCCAGACGACCAGCATCAACACCTTGGGCAGATCGACGCGGCGAAACATGCGACGGCGACAAATTAGTCAGCGCCTGAACTTCAACTAGCAGTGGTCGATGGCCTTCGAGTGCTGGCACCACAATCGAACCAGGCACGCCAGCGCGTCGGTCGGCCAAAAATAGTTTGCTGGCATCGGGCACACTGCGCAGGCCGAGTTCGGTCATCTCAAATAATCCCAACTCGTTAGTTGAACCGAACCGATGTTTTACCGCGCGCAATAATCGCAGCGCATGATGCCGTTCGCCCTCGAAAGACAAAACAGTGTCGACAACATGTTCGAGTACACGTGGCCCGGCAAGCCCACCATCTTTGGTGACATGGCCGACCAAAACAATCGGCAGATCGCGCGCCTTGGCTTCTTGCACGAGTCGATGTGCGCAACCCCGAACTTGCGAAACAGAACCAGGCGCTGAATTCAATTGCGGATCTGCAATCGCCTGAATGCTGTCGATAATCACGAGTTGGGGTTTCACCTGGTCGATTGCGTTAACAATGTTGGTCAGTGACATCTCGGCGACAAGCCACAAATCTGGTTTGATCGCTCCGAGTCGCTCGGCTCGCAACCGCACTTGTTGCGCTGACTCTTCGGCAGTTACATAAAGCGTCTTGCCCGACCACGCGGCGAGCAGTTGCAGCAACAAAGTTGATTTGCCGATGCCCGGTTCGCCACCAAGAAGTGTCACCGAACCAGGCACGAGACCACCACCCAACACGCGGTCTAGTTCTTCAACGCCAGTAATAGTAGGTTTCGAAATTTTTGCGTCGAGTGCATCAATTGGTTTTGGCTCACCCGGCGGCACAAGAGCCATGCCAGTGGCAATTGAAATTAGTTCTTCGTCACCTTCGACATCTTCAACGAGGCTGTTCCAAGCGCCGCAAGCGCCGCATCGACCAGCCCATTTCGGCACGGCAGCACCACATTCAGTGCATCGATATACGGTGCGAAGTTTTACCATCTCGCACTAGACATTATTCGCTGGGTGTGCGACTCGCCCCACGGCGCTTGTAAGCGACTCTGAGGATTATGACAACCATAAGCAATAGCCATGCGAACAACAGAAACTTGAACAAGTTTGCGACGAGTCGTGCCACGGTGGCTTTGACCGCGGTATTCCGCGAAGTTGTCAACACCGATTGCTCGCTGCCATCTAGTGGTACCCGCCACGTCACCGTATTCTCGGTGTCGATACCGGTCGTGCGCTCAATTACACCTGGCAAAATGGCGACAAAATCAATTGTCATCACTTTGCCGAGGTCAAGTTCTGCTTGTCGCAGGTTTTCGGCAAATGGTGCGCCACCAATCGTGTTCAGCAAACGCGCGTCAGCAAACGCACTTAGCCCGCCATCTGCCTGCAAAGTGCCGTCAAGTTTGAAAGTCGAATCTGTATCTTTGCCGCTGCGAGTCAATGACATTTGTTTAAATGGACCAAACTCGCCACTCAATTGAGTGAGTAGTGCGCCTGCTTGCTCGGCATTATCAAACGTGTGCGTCAGCGAAACTTGAAGTCCACCATCCGCAGTTTTGTTGGGTCGTGCTACAACCCAGCCGGCGGTTGTCGCGTCATCAAAGCGCAAGTCATCGACCAGATTCGGCGCTTGAGCCAAGATTTCTGAGTCGGCGATCATGTTGACCGTCACGACACCTGCGCCGTTCTGCCCGACATCAAGCGTGACGACTGCATTTACTTGGCACGAGCACAGCCCGAGCACCGTCGCAATCACTGCGACAAATTTCAGGTTCACGCGTTTTGCCTAAGCACTCCGACGCACGCTCACGCCGAGATCACTCGGTTGTTGGTGTTGTCTCGCCGGCGCCAGCAAGTTCAACAGCGACTGGTGGCGCAAAACCTTCGACAGCCTTGAACGAGAAACGTTTTTCTCCGGCAGTTTCAGGATCATCTTCAACGCCGACCACAATAATTTCACCGGCATGGAAGACCTTGTTCAAGAGTTTCTCTGAAAGAGGATCTTCAAGGAAGCGTTGCATCGCTCGGCGCAAAGGTCGAGCGCCGAGTTGCGGGTCGTAGCCGCGTGTAGCCAGCAACTCTTTGGCTTCAACGGTGAGTTCAAGACCGAGACCGAGACCTTCAAGTTGGCTGGTCAAGCGCTTGCTCATTAGATCGACCATCTGTACAACTTCGCTCATCGCCAACTCATGGAACACGATTACTTCGTCGATGCGGTTGAGAAACTCAGGTCTGAACTGCACCTTCAGCGCCTCGTTGACCTTGTCACGCATGCGGGCGTATGAAAGCGCCTCGTCATTTTTGCCGAAGCCGACATTGGCTTTGCGCAAATCTTGTGTGCCGAGGTTTGAAGTCATGATCAACACGGTATTTCTGAAGTCGGTGCTGCGACCCTGTGCATCTGTTAGACGACCCTCTTCAAGAATCTGCAACAGCGTGTTGAAAACATCTGGGTGCGCTTTCTCGATTTCGTCGAACAACACCACTGAGAATGGTTTGCGACGCACAGCCTCGGTCAACTGACCGCCTTCTTCGTAGCCGACATAGCCCGGTGGCGAGCCGACCAGGCGGCTAACCGTGTGCTTTTCCATGTATTCGCTCATGTCGAGGGCGATCAATGCTTGTTCGTCACCAAACAAGAACTCGGCCAAAGTTTTCGCCAGTTCGGTCTTGCCGACACCGGTCGGTCCCAAGAAAATAAACGAACCGCTCGGACGCTTCGGGTCTTTCAACCCTGCGCGAGTTCGACGAATGCTCTGACTGACCGCTTTGAGGGCATCTTCTTGGCCGATGATCCGCTTGTGCAGTTCAGCTTCCATGTTCAGCAACTTGGCGGTTTCTTCTTCGGTCAACTTGAAAACTGGAATACCCGTCCACATGCTCAAAACTTCGGCGATGGATTCTTCGCTGACTTCGTCGAACAAGTCAATGCCTTGGGCTTTGACGTCGACTTCTTTTTGCGCACGCTCTTCAAGCAACGAGCGCTCTTGATCGCGCAAGCGACCGGCTTCTTCAAAGCGTTGTTCTTCGACAGCGCGCTTCTTTGCCTCTTGCACGTCGTTGATTCTGTTTTCAATTTCTTTCAAATCTGGCGGCGTGGTCATTCGCTTGATTCGCAACCGACTGCCGGCTTCGTCGATCAAGTCGATCGCCTTGTCTGGCAAGAAGCGATCTGCGATGTATCGGTCAGCGAGGTTAGCCGCCGAAACAAGAGCCTGATCGGTGATCGTCACGCGGTGATGAGTCTCGTATTTGTCACGAATGCCCTTGAGAATTTCGATCGTGTGAGCAACTGTCGGCTCATCAACTTTGACCGGTTGAAAGCGGCGTTCAAGCGCGGCATCTTTTTCGAAATGTTTTCTAAACTCGTCAAGAGTCGTCGCGCCAATTGTTTGCAGTTCACCTCGTGCCAACATCGGCTTCAAAATTGACGCAGCATCAATCGCACCTTCGGCGGCGCCTGCGCCGACAAGCGTGTGAATTTCATCGATGAACAAAATAATGTCGCCGCGAGTTTTAATTTCTTTGAGCACTTTCTTCAAGCGCTCTTCAAAGTCACCGCGATAGCGACTGCCTGCTACGAGCGCACCCAAGTCGAGTGTGTACAACTGTTTGTTGGTCAAAGTCTCTGGCACTTCATTGGCCACGATTTTTTGAGCCAGACCTTCGATGATCGCCGTCTTGCCGACACCAGGTTCGCCGATCAACACAGGGTTATTTTTGGTGCGTCGCGACAAAATTTGCATCACGCGCTCCATTTCTTTGTGGCGACCAATAACCGGGTCAAGTTTTTTGTCGCGAGCGAGTTGGGTTAAGTTGCGACCGAACTGATCCAAAATCTGACTGCCACCTTTTTCTTGTGGAGCATCTTTCGTGGCGACAGTTTCGCCTTCACCCTTGCCACCAGGGCCCTGATATCCACTCAACAACTGAATGACTTGTTGACGGACACGACCGAGGTCTGCGCCAAGTTTGACCAGCACTTGTGCTGCGACACCTTCGCCCTCGCGAATCAGACCAAGCAAAATATGTTCGGTGCCGATGTAGTTATGGCCGAGTTGCAACGCTTCACGCAGCGAAAGTTCGAGCACTTTTTTGGCTCGTGGAGTAAATGGAATGTGACCCGACGGTGACGAACCACCCTGGCCGATGATTTCTTCAACTTGCGCACGCACCGCCTCGAGCGAAATGCCGAGCGCTTCTAAACCTTTGGCGGCGACACCTTCACCTTCATGAATTAGGCCAAGCAGAATGTGCTCGGTGCCGATATACGAGTGATTGAGCAGGCGGGCTTCTTCTTGGGCAAGAACTACGACTCTGCGGGCCCTGTCTGTAAATCTTTCGAACAATTCTGACCGCCTTGTGAGTCAAATGAGTGAACTGTCATAAAGTGTATCGGCGCGAGTGTGATGATTTATGTAGCGCGTGACGACCCTCACAACGCTTAGTTCGTAAATTCACAAGGCA
>CAMBWL010000079.1 GCA_945871625.1 Bifidobacterium breve | reverse complement strand
CGACCGAAAATATCGACACCCGAGGTTGGTTCATCCAAAAATGCAACTCTCGGTTTGGCCGCGAGTGCCAGCGCCAGTGACAACCGTTGTTTTTCGCCGCCCGAAAGTCTGCGCCACGATGTTTTTCGTTGTCGGTTCAGATCTACGGCATCGAGCAGTTCGTCAGCGGTTGTGCGGTTGCCGTAAAGATTGCAATAGTGCTGGGCGACTTCAAACACTCGTGCGCTCGGGTAGACACCACCGTCTTGCAACATCACACCAATCTGCAAATTGAGTCTGCTTCGATCTTTTTGTGGATCAAGACCGAGCACGCTGACTTTTCCGCTGGTGGCTGTGCGCACCCCGCTGCAGACTTCCATCGTGCTGGTTTTGCCTGCGCCATTGGGGCCGATTACGACGGTCACTTCGCCAGCCTTGGCGTCGAAGGAAATGTTGTTGACGGCACGCAATTGTTTGTAGTCAACGACGAGATCGCGCACGCTGATCGCAACTTGGTTTGACTGGCCAGACAAATTCATCACCATTACAGTACGCAATTCACAGGACTTCGCCGACATCTAACGGCTAATCTGACTGTGTGATTGATGTCCGACTTCTGCGCTCAGAGCCTGATGCTGTGAAAGCGGCGATGGCTCGTCGGGCCAAGCCGGCGATTCTCGAAGAACTTGACCATGCCCAGCGACTTGATGCCAGATTGCGTGACATCACCGTTGAGCGAGACGCCAATCGGGCACAAATTAACAGCATTTCTAAAGATGTGGCCACTGCACGGCGCGCCAAAGAAGATGCTCGTGCCGAGAAATTGATGCAAAGTAGCCGCGAACTTGGAGAGTCTGAAAAAGTTTTGGCGAGCGAGTTTGATCAAGTTAGTTCTGCGCTTCGCGAAGTGTTGTTGCTCGTGCCGAATATCCCGCACCCGCAAGTGAGTGACGGCAACAATGACAAAGACAACAAAGTTGTCAAAGGCCCATTGCAGATGCCGGCGAAATTCGCCGACCATCAACGCGTGCCTCACTGGGAAATCGGCTCGGCACTCGGCATTCTTGACAATGAGCGAGCCACCAAAATCAGTGGCTCGATGTTCACGATGCAGCGCGGTCTTGGCGCAACTTTGGCTCGGGCATTATGTCAACTTGCGCTCGACCGCAACGCCGATGCGTTCGAAGAGGTTCGTCCGCCAAGTTTGGTTTTGACCAGCACGCTCACGGCAACGGGTCAGTTACCGAAATTTGCCGACGATGCGTTCTCGATTGAACGCGACGACTTGTGGTGCATACCGACTGCAGAAGTGCCACTCACGAGTTTGCACGCAGGAGAAATTCTTAAAGCCGAAGAATTACCGTTGCGTTACATGGCGCACACCTCATGTTTTCGTCGCGAAGCCGGCTCGGCGGGGCGTGACACGCGGGGCATGTTACGCACGCATGAGTTTGACAAAGTCGAAATTCTTGCGGTAACGACGCCGCAACAAGCACCAGACATGCTTGTCGAACTCACGAATCGAGTTGAAGCGACGATTGCCGCGCTCGGTTTGCCCTATCGCGTGCTTGAAATTTGCACGGGCGACCTTGGTCAGTCGCATCACCGCAGTTTTGATGTCGAGGTTTATGCACCCGGTTGCGATCAGTGGCTCGAAGTCAGTTCGGTTAGTTGGTTCAGCGACTATCAGGCGCGTCGTGCCGACATTCGGTTCAAGCAGTCTGGCGCCAAGGGCAGCGAAATCGCGCACACACTCAACGCATCGGCGCTTGCCGTGCCTCGGGTGTGGGCGGCGATTCTTGAAAATTTCCGTCAGGCCGATGGCTCAGTTGCAATACCCGAAGTTCTGCAGCCGTACATGCGGGGTGCAAAAGTAATTTCATCTAGTTCTCAAGCCAAGTCATGAGTTTGCGCGATCGTCGCGTGCAATATGAGACCGCGGGTTTAGATCGCACCGATTTAGATTCAGACCCGATTGTGCAATGGCATGCATGGTATGACCAGGCTGCAAGTGCCGGTGTCGCCGAACCGAATGCAATGTCGGTTGCGACAGTTGATCAACACTCGGCCCCAGATTCGCGGGTTGTTTTGGCACGAGCAGTTGATGCCAGAGGTTTTGTTTTCTACACGAATTACGATTCGGCAAAGAGCCAGCAACTGTTGGTTACCCCAGTGGCGAGTGCAGTGTTTGCCTGGCTTGACTTGCATCGTCAAGTTCGCGTGCGTGGCATGGTGCATCGAATTTCAGATCAGGAGAGTGACGAATACTTCGCCTCTCGACCCCGCGAGTCACAGATCGGTGCGTGGGCATCACCGCAGTCGCAACCGATTTTCGATCGAACGGTGATTGAAGCGCGAGTCGCCGAGTTTCGTGCCAAATTCGATAGTCAAGAAGTGCCTCGGCCCGCCAATTGGGGTGGCTGGTGTTTGGCGCCAAACTCAATTGAGTTTTGGCAAGGCCGCCCAAGTCGGTTACATGATCGATTTGTTTACGATCTTGACGCGACTACGAAAAAATGGAAGATTCAACGCCTCGCGCCGTAAACAATTATTTCGTGAGCGGCCAATTTTTTGCGGTTGTCACTAGTGCTTCAATCAGCGACTCAGTGTGTGGCGTTAGTCCGTCACCTTGCCAGTCTTTCCAAAAACGGCCAACTCCGCGCACGCGGGGCGGCAATTCAACTTGCACACCGCCGAGTCGCGGCAAATTGACGGGGTTGTTGTCGTGTAGCCCGCGCAAATCAACCGGAATCGTCTCGAGATCGTCACAAATTTCGTATCCCGGCAGGGCTTGTTTGAGATGTGTCGACAAATGACCGGCAAGGTGACGGTTTCTGCCGCCGAGTAATAGCGAAGTGAAGAAACCGTCGCGTCCAAAACCATGCACGGTGATCACGACATCCACATGGTCGATAAATGTCTTGAGCGAGTTTGAAAAGTTTGGCGAAACTTCGTGAGATGGCACATGCCATTTCAGACCACGGGGCTGGTGCACACCGTAATATGACGCCCCTGATTGTTGTGCGGCACTCTGCGCGATGACATCGGTAAGGTGCTCGAGACCACCACCGTGATAAGCCATGAAGCCAAACTTGTTGCGCAATTCGAGAACTTCTCGCACCTCGGGGTGGGCGAGCAATTTGGCGAACATCATGACTTTGCAACTACTTTACGACGACTCAAGACGATTGCAGTAGCAACGATTATCGACAGCGCAATCGCCAAACGAATCGCGCCTTGTTGTTGCAAGAATGACGCAATCCGTGATTGCCAGCGTTCAATTCGGGCTACAAAACCCGAGGATTTTTCTTCACTGATTGCGGCATACCAATAGAGCACCAAATAGGTACCGGTCACGGTCACAAAGAATGCGCCAAGTCGTTGAACGATGTGCAATTTATTTTTAATCACTGTGACCAGACCAGTTTTAGCGAACGCCAAACTCACGGTTAGCGCAACAACCAACATCGCCATACCCAGCCCATAAAGCAAGATACTGAGCACGCCCGAGACAAAACCGTTCAGGGCGATCGAGCCAAATACGGCCGTTGTCAAAAAGCCGATTGTGCAACCGATCGATGCCACCGCATATGCCATGCCGTAAACAACTGTCGCTCGAAAAGTTTTTGTTTGCACGCCACTTATTTCTGGTGTGGCGAATTTAGGCGTCCAACCCGTCAGCATTCGCAGACCACCAATAACGAGAACGATGCCGATCGCCAGAGATGCATATTTTGCGTTCAGTTCGATCCACTGTGTGAACAACCGCGAGATCACTCCGATGACGAAAAATATTCCGAGAAACCCGATTGAGATTCCCGAACTGACAAGAAACGCTCGTCGCAGTCGCACACTCGTCGTCAAGTTTGGTTCTTCGCGAGTGCCGAGAAAAAAAATCAAATATGTGGGTAACAACACGAAACCACAAGGGTTGACAGCTGCCAATACACCCAGCACAAACGAGTAGGCAAAGTTGCCTTCAATAGCCAAAATCACTTCAACAACTTCTTTACGAGTTCGTCGAGTTCGCCTGCACTTATTTCGCCTGCGACCTGGTCGATGATTACGCCTTGTGCATTAATAGCCAGAGTCACGGGCGCGGTTGCAATGCCCAACTCAGAGATAAATGATCCGTTTGTGTCGAGCAGCAATTCAAACTTGACGCCGTATTCCGCGGCAAACTCTTTGGCGACGCTCGCCGAGTCTTTAATGTTGACGCCAACAAACCGAACTTGATCAAGATATTGTGCGGCGGCACTGGCCAGCACAGGCAGTTCGCGACGACATGGTTCGCAGGTCGAATACCAAATGTTGATGATTATCGGTGCACCAGTCAAGGTTTGTGTTGAAATTTTTTCGCCCGTGACGGTTTTCAACTCAACTTTGGGCAGTTGCTGACCGGCAAGTTTGGTGTTGGTCGCAATGCCATCACTGGGCAAGACGACGGAATTCGACAAGTTGTAACTCGGTGTCGCTTCGGGGGCGATTGCTCTGGCGATAATTATCCCAAAAAAAATTATTCCGAAAGCGATTGCAACTTGTTTAGCAATACGAGTTCTGGCAGGCACGAAAGCAGGCTACCGACTGCTTTTTGTGCCCACCAGAACACGCACTTTTAGCGCAGTTAAGCAACCCAGTGCTCGGGGAGGGGCACCTCTGTGATTGTTAACACCGCGTGAGACTTGGTGACGGGTCGACCGCGTGGTCGCTTTGTCGTGCGAATACGACCTTCTTCGATAAGTTCGCCACCCCAAACGCCCCACGGCTCGCTGCGTGCGAGTGCACCAGCCAAGCAATCAGCCTTGCTCGTACAACGCGCGCAAATCGCTTTGGCACGCGCCATGTCGACGAACTCTTCCGAGAAGAACAAATACGACAATGTTCCGTTGCCGTCGTTGCAGCGCATCGCGGACAGCACGAATTCTGGTTTGTCATCGATGGCGAATTTAAAGTTTTCGCCCGCGTATGGTTCGGTGAT
>CAMBWL010000078.1 GCA_945871625.1 Bifidobacterium breve | reverse complement strand
TGCCGTCTTGATGAAGCGTGATGTTGCGATAGCCGACCACTGCGCCACTTTTCACGGGGCGGGCGTCAAGTACATCTGCAGTGAGTTCGAACATCGACTTGTCGCCAAGCCAAAGATGAGTGCCACTGCGTACGCGAATTGTTTTATTGGCAAATTTTTTGCGCAGGTCGGCGAGATTCTTAGCGTCAATATGGCTGACAATCCACGGCAAATCTGAATCGACATTTGAAATCGTGTTGCCGATTTCTGTGGCATGACTTTGCGGCGTGCCATCAAGCGGCGGATGCACCGACCAACCAATTTGAGTTAGGCCCGCGTCTTGCGCGGTGGCGATGAGAGCCTGCAACTCGCTTAGGTCGGCACCATAGCGGTTCATGCTCGAGCGCAATTTGATGACGACCTCGCCGCGCCAATCGAGATCGCGCAGGTTTTGCACATGATGAACCGCACCAACTGTCAAGACAAGATTCTTAGAGAGGTTTTTTGAAGGTGGCAGAACCTTGCCGACGGGCGTGAGCACGAAGGCGCGACAGTCGCTCGGCACATCGTGGGCTTCAAAAATCGTGCCAATCGCAATGTCTCGCGAGATTTTTGCGGCGCGCTCAATCAGTGTCGTGCGCCCGAAACCGTAGCCGTTGCCCTTAACAACCGGAATCAAATCGCCGAGGCTGTTCGCAGTTTCAGAAACATGCCGACCCCAAGCCGCCGAATCAACACTAAGTTGCAAAGTCACTGTCTTTAACTTTACAGCCGTGATTTAAACGAACTACTTGTTGCGTTTCAGCCTGTGTGTAATAGCGCGCACGACTTCAATCACGATCGTCACCGAGAACGCACTGGCAAATGCAATCAAGAATGCCTTGGTGTGATTGTCGGCAAAAGATTTTCCGCCGATGAAGCCAAGCAACGACGCATATGTAGACCAAATACTTGCCGCGACAACTGCCCAACCGATGAACCATTTTCTGGGCTGTTTTGTGACGCCGCATGAAAGTGTGAGCAATGTTCGACCGCCCGGAATAAACCTCGCGGTGATCAACAGCAAACCCCCACGCTCACGAATCTGTTCAATAATTTTTGCCAGTTGTTTGGCGCCCTTTTCGGTTCGTGTGCGCCGCTTGACCACCCAGTCGCTGGCTTCGCGCCCAAGAAGATAACTCAAGTTGTCGCCGACAAACGCGCCGCCTGCACCGCAAAGAATCACGAGCGCGATCGATAAGTCACCAGCGCCAGCAGTGACGCCGCCGATGATCACCAAAGTTTCGCTTGGCACGATCGGTAATACCGAGTCGAGTGTGGCGATCACGAAAATCACCAGATAAAACCACGGCGACGACGACGACTCTTTCAACCACTCGAAAAACGAATCAATTACCGCCAGCATGCGATGATGCTAGATGATGTCGGGTTCTTCGTGAGTTTTCAGACGACGAAGATTTGGTAAATGTTTGACGATGATGAAGCCAACGAGTGCGAGCGTTGCGCCGATCTCCCAACGGGCAGCACCTTCGTAGTAAATGCCGAATGGCAGAGCAATAGAAATTGTCAGCGACGCGACGGAAGCCTTATGCGTAACTTTTGTCAACACGAACCACGAACTGAACAACACCAAACTCGTCAGCGGAAACAGCACGTACATTCCGCCGCCACCACTGGCGACACCTTTGCCACCCTTGAATTTGCGCGTGATCGGATATGAATGACCGAGAATCGCCGCAAACAGACATATATATGAGAGCTCACCGCGTCGCTCACCGGTAACGAGCCACGCGAGTCCAATTGCAATTGCCGCCTTGGCCATGTCGAGCAAGAAAACGGCGAGCCCCGTCTTCCAACCCAAATTGCGGATCACATTCGACGCACCAGGGTTGCCCGAACCAACTTTCGTGATGTCAAGATTCTTTTTGCCGGCGACGATCGCCGCACTCGGAAAAGTGCCGAGGGCATATGCCGCGACCACAAGCACGACGGCTATAAAAACTTCCATGATTCCCCCTCGATCATGTTAGTCAGTCGTCAAAAAGGTGCGAATCAGCGAATCCCTAGCGACACGCAGGGTCGTTCGGCGGCACCACACCGTCTGCAAAGCGAGCGATCGCCGGCACAGAAGTCGATCCGATGCGATATGCAGTCAACACGACGCTTGATGAGTCGTTGGCACGAAGCGATGCACCGTTTGCAACAACTGGTGATCGTCCTTGAAAGATCGCCAAAACTTTCTGCATCTCGTCAGTTTTTAGCGAGGGTATCAGCACCGACATATCACCGATTCGTTTCTGATTTGAGTCGATCGTGTAGGTCGCAATCGACTGCGTATTCAAATCTCGCATCGCTTGGGCGAGTGTCAGCATGCCACGGGGTGACAGTTCGTCATCAGTGATCACATTTTTCAGCGCTGCGTTCAACAAGTCGTTGGCAACCGACAAACTCTTCGAGCCTTTGTCGAGTGCGCGTTGCATTGAGCGTCGCAAAAAATCTTGTTGACGCTTAATGCGACCAAGATCGCCCGTTGGGTCTTCTCGCCACTCTTGTTTCGTCGGATCAAAATATCGATAGCCAGAACGCGAGCGAACATATGCAAGCGCAGTGTCACCGTCAAAATTTATGCAACCAGGTGAAGCAACATTGAAACCTGTTTTCTTGTCGCGAGTCGGGTACAAGAAAGGCACCTTGATGCCATCAACTGCGGTGACAATTTCTTTGAAGGCACAAAAGTTGATGTTGACATAGTGATCGACCGGAATATCAAAGTTTTCGCGAATTGTCGCGACTAGCCGATTCGGGTCGGTACTTTGAAATGCAGAGTTGATTCGGTTTTGCCGGGTCGTGCCGGCGATGTCAACCCACAAGTCGCGTGGAAACGAAAGTATCGCCGCTTGCTTCGAACTTGGGTCAATGCGAATGATCATGATCGTGTCGCTGCGCTCGCCAAAACTTGTGCGATCACCAATGCCACCCGAAGTCGCACTGTCGGGGCTAGGGCAAGCGCCGTTGTCAGAGCCTGTCAGCAAAAAGTTTTCGGCGTCGAGGTTTTCGGTGTTTAAGTCCCAGTCGGCGCCGAGTGGCGAGCCGTCGTCGTTAACACTCGACTTGTCTGATTTATCAAGGGTGACGACCAGTCGTTGATTTATGCGGCCATTGACCCAAAACAAACCGATGGCGCTCGCAACCAGCGCAACGATCACAAAAATATTGAAAACCAGCACGAGATAGTGAAGTTTTGGCCGCGCGACGACGCCACTCTTTGCTCTTTTTACCCGCGCCATGTTGTGTTTAGTTTAGTGGTGCAGCCAGCGTGACCTGAGCAGACAGATTTGTGGGTTCAGAGTTCGAATCTGACACGACAAATTCAATTTCTTGCAACGAACCGGCGTTGCGCAGGTCTAAAAGGTTCGCTTGCAACATCGCCACGGTTTTTGCGTCGGCTGTGACAATTAATTTTGCCACCTCGGCGCGCTGCGAAACTTTGGCTTCGGTTTTCGTGCGACGCACTGCGCCGAGCACCAGACAAATCGCATCAAGACCATCGACTACATCGGAAGCAGCGTTGAAACCAGCGAGCGTCTCGGCTGTTGTTGGCCAAGTAGCGCGGTGAATCGAGCCAGATTGCCACCACGACCAAACTTCTTCGGTCGCAAACGGCAACATCGGGGCGAGCAAGCGTTGCACAACGCTCAGCGCACGATGCAATGAAACGCGCGCCGAAGATGAATCTTGCGTTTCGCCATACGCGCGTGTCTTGACGAGTTCGACATAGTCGTCGCAGAACCACCAGAAAAATGCCTCGGTGCGTTCAAGTGCTCGTGCATAATCGAATTGTTCGAGCGCCGTTGTGGCTTCGTCAACAACTTCGGCCAGCCGCACAAGCATCGCTTGATCGGCTAAATCTTTCGGCTGGGCGCCAGTAGATGTCGTCGTCTCATTCGCGCCCGCACCCAACACGAATTTCGTCAAGTTCAAAAGTTTGGTCGCAAGTTTGCGTCCGACCTTCATTTGATCTTCGCTGAAAGCAGTATCGACACCTGGTCGCGCACACGCTGCCCAATATCGCACGGCGTCGCTGCCGTATTGGTCGAACAAATCTGAAGGTGTTACAACATTGCCCTTTGACTTCGACATTTTTTTGCGATCAGGGTCGAGAATCCAACCAGACAGCGCGGCGTTTCGCCATGGTGCCTTGTCGTGCTCGAAGTTTGAGCGCACCATCGTCGAAAACAACCATGTGCGAATGATGTCGTGACCTTGCGGCCGAATATCCATCGGAAAAATTCGCTCGAACAAATCGCTGTCGTCGACCCAATGACCAGCAAGTTGCGGTGTGAGTGAGGATGTCGCCCAAGTATCCATGATGTCGGGGTCGCCAGCGAAACCGTTTGCCGCACCGCGCTGATCGGCTGTGAAACCTTGCGGCATGTCGGTGCTCGGGTCAACAGGCAACTGATCGACATCGGGCACGAGTGGGTGCTCATAAATAATTTCACCGTTTTTATCGAGGCGATACCACAACGGTATCGGCACGCCGAAATATCTCTGTCGACTGACGAGCCAGTCACCGTTTAATCCGCCCACCCAATTTGCATATCTGTGCTGCATGAAGTCGGGGTGCCATGTCAGTTCGTCGCCGCGCGACAATAATTTTTCACGCAACTTTTCGTCACGTCCACCATTGCGGATATACCACTGTCGGCTTGTAACAATCTCGAGCGGGCGGTCACCCTTTTCGTAAAACTTCACCGGGTGAGTAATTGCACGGGGCTCATCAATGAGTTCGCCAGTCTCGCGCAAAATTTCGACCGTCAGAGTTTGCGCTTGCTTCGCAGACTTGCCGGCGAGCCTCGCATATTGCTTGCGTGCATCGGTCGACATTATTTCTGGAGCGTCGGCAACAAATCGACCGTCACGACCAATTATCGGTCGAGTGGCGAGATTCAGTTCACGCCAACAAATCACGTCGGTCAAGTCACCAAATGTGCAAACCATGGCGATGCCCGAAC
>CAMBWL010000077.1 GCA_945871625.1 Bifidobacterium breve | reverse complement strand
ACGCCTGTTCGCAAGCCAGGTGCACGCCGCCCAATTGAGCAACGCTGTCATCGCCATACTCGACGAAAACCTTCTCGTATAAATCTTCGGCGCGCTCCAAGCCGGTCGTGGCGTCTACCGATTTGTCTCCTGTCAAATCAAGATCGTTCACAAATTCGTCCAGAAAAAGTCGACGCAGACTTTTAGCACTGCGGCTGTAACGGGCGAATAGCGCACCCTTGACCACTTCAGGCAGATTGACTAAGGCAAAGACAGGTCCATCCAAGTTGGTAAAATATCGGCGCAATATTTCTTGCTCATCGGATTCAAAGACTTCTGGTACGTACACCGTCACGGCGCGTTATCTTACGAGTCTGTTCGCCAGTTATGCGGGATTACCAAAAACTTGGAATGCGGACCGATTTTTTAGGCTTAAAGCACGCCCTCTGGCACCAGTCCAGCGCCAAATGCAGCCTTTACATCGCGTTGCAAAGACTCTGAAGCCCACATATCAATCGCCGTCATCGCCATGATTTTTGCACCATCAACTATCGCTTGGCTTGCTTCTTTGCCCTTTGTATAGTCGGCGAACGCCGCGCTGTGCAAAGAAACACCACCTGGTGCAACTTGAATCATTGGGTGAATTGACGGCACCAAATAACTGATGTTGCCCATGTCTGTGGAGCCACCGCCTGTTCCAGGCAGTAATTCGCTGGTCAATTTTCGCCCGAATGTTTGGGCGTTGCGAATATAACTCTCGAGCAGTGGCACATTGTCAATTAGATCGGCAAATGTATTGCCTTTCCATTCGAAACTTACGGTGCAACCAGCAGCCATTGCTCCAGCTTCGAGGCACTGTGCGACTCGTTGCTTGAGCGGTTGCAGACTCTCAATCGTCGGTGACCGCACATACCAATCCATTTCTGTTTCACGGGGAACGATATTTGGTTTCTCTCCCGAGTTGGTAAAAATTCCGTGAATTCGTTCGGTTGGCAAAATATGTTGTCTCAAAGCGGCGACATTCATGTATCCAAGGACCGCCGCATCGAGCGCGTTCTTGCCTTTGTGCGGTGATACCGCGGCGTGTGCAGCAAGACCATGGAATTTGACTAGCAAGTTTTGAATCGCAATCGCATTCATCCGTGCGAGATCTGCGTCGGCCGGGTGAATCATCATTGCAGCATCAACTTTGTTGAATGCGCCCTTGCGTGCCATTTCAATTTTTCCGCCGCCACCCTCTTCGGCAGGTGTACCCATCAGACGCAAATTGCCACCGCACTGCTCGACAACACCAGCAAGGGCGACTCCGGCACCGAGACCTGCAGTGGCGATGATGTTGTGACCACATGCATGCCCGATTCCAGGCAACGCGTCATATTCGCAGAGCACAGCCACCGTCGGACCATCGCCACCACGCACAGCAGAATCAAAGGCGGTCGGCAGATCGAATGCTCCGCGAGTTACGGCGATTTTTGAATCAGCGATGTAATCAGTCAAAATTTTGTGTGCAAAATGTTCTTCAAAGTTGGTTTCGGGCTTGGCATGAATCGCCTGACTGATTTCAACCAGATCATTTGCTCTACGGTCAATGTCGTTACAGACTGTTTGCTTAATTTCGGCAATTTTTTGTTGGTTCAGCGTCGTGGACATACAACCATCATAACCTTCACCAATAAATTGAAATAGCGTCGGGGACCAGCCTAAAACTGCAATATTTGACCTCTCCGAACTCAACCGAATCAACGGTCAATTTCGCCGCATCAAGATCGCTCACTACGTAACTCTGGCTTTGCAGATATTTCAATTGTGGATGAGGCAAGTGCGATCCAGATCTGCTCAACCGGTAAGCCGTGATTCTTTGTCGCAAGCTCATTGCGTCGTCAAGCAACAAGACGTCCAGTTTTCCGTCATTCGGATGTGCGCGAGGTGCCCAATCTCGCCCAGCGATGAATGAAGTATTGAAGACACCGGTCATTGCTCCACGCAGCCAACTTCTGCGGATAACCGCATTGCCCAGAAAGCATTGATGCGATATTTTGTCGTCACCGTCAGAAAATTCAATTTCAATTGCATCAAAACGAGTCTTCAACATCTTTTCAACGTTCAAGTCAGAACCATTCAAACCCAGCGATCGAGCGATGTTTGATTTCAGAATCGCAATACTTTGAGTGGGTAATGAGCCTCGCAATTGTTTCGTCAGGTATTGATTTGCTTGCACGTCATTGTTGAGCACCAACAAGTCGGCAGGACGAGGAACTCTCTGACCCCAATCCTCGCCACGCTTGATTACCATCAGCCTGAGACCGAAGACCCCTGCGACGCCGCAACGACGCCGCGCAACACCGCCTGCGCCGCATGTTCGGCACACTTGCTGGTCAGTGTCGTGGGTGTAATCAATGCAATTTGACGCAGCAGATCCACCAACTGTTTCATCGTTCGCACGAAGTCACCTGCAGTCAGATCGTCACTCAAAATATCAATCAGTTCGCCGCCACTCGCCCACTCCATAGTTATTTCCAGCAGACCTGGGTCAAGCGAGCGATGAGGCGCAACACCCGCAGTTTCTTCATCACGCGCAATCTTGTCGCTCAGGTCCTTGAGTTGCTTCCATTTGGCTTGTAGAGATTTCGGAATTCTCGGTTTGGGTGGCTCCTCGGCTCGTCTAAATTCAAAGACAAAGACACTCAATAACGACGCCAACTCTGGTGGCGTCAGATCGTCGAACAATCCTGCGCCAAGAGCTTCGGCAATCACCAGATCGAGCTCATGAAATATCCTTGCCAACGAAGAACCTTGCGCCGTGAGCGTCCACTGCGTTACATAACCACGTCGCTCCATAAGTCGAACAATGTCGTCAAACCGCGCACTAACCGACTGCACAGATTTCTCTATTCGCGCTTCGATCGCCTTCAAGTCGTCGTCAATTCGGTCAGCCGATCTCGCCGCAATCAGACGTCTGCGCAACTCGGGGTCGCTCGTCACAGGATGATCTCGTTCAACGCGACCACGGTTTGATTGCGATTTTGAGTTGATCTTGGTTCTTTGAACTCGATTTGCGACTTCTTTGATGAACCTAGGACTTGTGCGTGCATACGAATCCGGGATTTTTATATAACCGAGTTTTACGGGCGGCGAATCGAAGTCACCTGCTTGCACTTGGAATACGGCGCGACTGGCCGCGATAAGCGTGAGTTTTGTGCCGTTGGCACGCTGTGCGGTGGCGACGACTGCTGCCTTGCTGTCGCGACCCCCCTTTGGAATATTGATCAGGTCACCTAGCTGCAACTCATCGATCGCGGTTGCGATTTGCGTTGCATCGGGTCGCGCATCGAAGGTTCGACGATATTCATCAATGTCACCGAACGGACTCGTGGCCTGATCGCGCAGTCGGTTTCGTTCCTTGGTGCGACGAGCGATTCTGGCCTGTAACTCAACTACATCACGACCGCTTTGAAACTGAGCGAAAGATAAGTTCAGCAAATGGTGGGCTTCTTGTCGCGAGTGCGTCTGGATCAAATTGGCCGCCATGTTGTAAGTCGGTCTAAATGCCGAGACCAATCGAAAGGAACGACTCAATGCCAAAGCCGCGACCGCGTCGAAACTTACAAATTGATTCCACAACACGAGAGCATGCCCCACAGTGTCGATGCCTCTTCGACCAGCTCGGCCGGTCAACTGCGTATATTCGGACGCTTTCAGTGGCTGATGGTGCTCGCCCGTGAATTTTGTGATTTTTTCGATCACAACGGCTCGAGCCGGCATATTAAGACCTACCGCGAGTGTTTCTGTCGCGAACACCAGTCGCACCAAACCACGAATGAAACACTCTTCGACAATTTCTTTGAACGCCGGCACCAAGCCCGCATGGTGTGCACCAATGCCCGACTCGAGCTGGTTGGCGAACTTCGAGAAACTGAGAGCAGCCAGGTCATCATCACTGAACATCGAGACACGAGCGTCAATGATTTCAGAGATTTCGGTCCGTTGATCCTGGTCAGTGAGACGCAAACCGGCGCGCACGCAAGATTCGGCGGCTTCGTCGCATTGATTGCGACTGAAAATGAACACGATCGCAGGTAGTAAATCTTGTCGCTGCAATAAATCCGCTACTTCGACACGGTTCGGACTGAATACCCGCGGACGACCTCTATCTCGGCTTGCACGATATGACCTTCGATTATCGCTCGAGCCGTCAGTGGTGCGACTTGCTGTTACTTGAAGTTCGAGCTTTGCAACCTCGGGATTTGGTGCGCCGTTGACGATTGTCTCGTACATTCTGACTTCGTGACTACCCGAATCACCGACAACAAAATGATTGACCAATTCAACGGGTCGCTTCTCTTCGACTATCGGCAGAGTTCGACCCCGAACGGTGCTGAGCCACTCTGTTACTTCGGTGGCATTGGACACCGTCGCCGAGAGACAGACCAACTGCACCGTCGGGTCGAGATGAATGATCACCTCTTCCCAAACTGGTCCGCGATATGCGTCTTGCAGGAAGTGCACTTCATCTAAGACAACGACTGCAAGATCATCCAAAGCTTCAGATCGTGCATAAATCATGTTTCGCAAAACTTCTGTTGTCATCACCAAAATTGGCGCATTCGAATTGACGCTGTTATCACCAGTCAGCAAACCAACATCACTTCTTCCGTAATGAGCGACCAAGTCGTTGAACTTTTGATTCGAAAGAGCCTTGATCGGTGCGGTATAAAACGCCCTCTTACCTTGCTGACGCGCAGCTTCGATTGCGTATTCGGCAACAAGTGTCTTGCCCGAACCAGTCGGCGCGGCGACCAGAACCGAATCGCCCCGATCTAATGCGTCGAGTGCTTCTAGTTGAAATTTATCGAGACCAAAGTTATATCTCGAAAACAGCGATTCACGACTCGGTCTAGTCATCGAGCAGGTCGCGAGTCTTAGTCAGCTTCGCGAGTACGTTTACGAGTCGCAAGGAAGCCTACGAAAATTGCAACGAAATACAGCAGAGTCAACGGCAAGCCGAGCGCCATCAGCGTGATCGGGTCACCGCTCGGAGTGATGACTGCCGCGGTGAAGAAAATTGCGACTATCGCGATGCGCCATTGCTTGAGCAACGTCTTAGGTG